>CALHWU010000027.1 GCA_938039795.1 uncultured Muribaculaceae bacterium | reverse complement strand
CCGTTGCGGAATGCCCGGTCGATCGCGCAGAGGCATTTGCCTCCCGGTGCCCGGCAGGTAAAGACGCAGTCGCGTCCGTCGACGATCGATGTGACAAGGTCGCCCTCTTCGTCGATATAGCTGACGCCCTGCTCGCCTATGACGCGGCGCGCCTGCGGCGTCAGATCATTTTCTACGATCGGGAGCACTTTTTCGAGCTCGTCGTGCTCGGCGCGTGTTATCGGCGCTCCGGCATCGCCCTCGATGCAGCACTGTCCGAGGCACTGGTCGAGGTCGCAGCAGAAATAACGTTCGGCCAGATCGAGCGACACGAGCGTATTGCCTATCTCTATCATGATTTCTTCATTAGTGGTTGTCATCTGTCGGTGGTTATTACTGTCATTCCGGCGAGTCTGTAGCCACGTCCCGATCGCGGCCGGTAATAGACTTTTATGGTGTATTCGTTGACAGTCTGATGAAAGTTGCCCTCGATAAGTCCTTCGTCGGGAAGGCCGGTGCGGCGGTCTACGGCCACAAACCGGTAATTGTAGGCTCCCTGCTTCAGGGGAAGGGTAAGGCGGTAGGCGCCGGCCGACCTGTCATAGTCCATGCGGTTTGCGGCGTCGAGTCTGCGGCCTGTGAGTTCGCCCTCGACATATACGTCGTAGCCTTCAAAGGGCTCGGTCTCAAGCGTGAAACTGACGTCGACGTAGTCGGCCTCCGTGTCGGGACGGTCGGTATCGACGCTGCGCACGAGCGCGCGGCCGTGCTGGGTCTGATCAAATACATACTGACTGTCGGAGCGCGGCTTCCCCTTGGCGACTTCGGCTGTGAATGTCCCGGCCGTCTGTCCGACTGATTCGACACCGAGTCCGCGCTGGCGGGTGTCGACGGTCTCGAAACGCCGGTATTCGTTGCCGCCTTTGAAAATAAGCTGCGGCAGATGCTCGTATCGTGCCCTGCGGCCGTTGATGCCGGTGGGGGATGTGAGGGTGATGCGTGTCTCGGGGCGGGAGTTCTGCTCGATGGTGACGATGATATCGCTGTATGGACTGTTGATGTCGCTCCATATGCGGTCGAGGTCGATCTCGACGGCGAGCTGCTGGTAAGAGCCGAGATAGTCTATGTCGGTGCGCGGGGAGGCGGTCACCGATATGGGTACGGACTGCTCGCTGACACCGAAAGGCACACTCAGTACCACGGGTAGCGACGTGTTGTCATCGTCCATGATCTCAAGCAGGTAGTTGCCGCTCAGAGTGGGGGTGATCTCGCTAGGTAGGGCCACGGAATAGTGTACGTAATGGGTAAGGGTGGCTCTTGAATAGAGGCCGTCGTCGGCGCTGGCGTCGTTGAAGCCGTCGACAAACTCCGAGTCGATCAGGTCTGACGTGTGCCACCAGGGGTCGCAATGCACCAGGCGGTAACGCAGGTGGCGGCTCTCTGTGCCCAGCAGGTCGAAGTTTACCGTCAGACGGTCGGCGGCAGCGGGCACTATGACTGCGGGAGCGCTGTCGTGACCGGCGATTCTGGCTGATACGCTCGTTACTTCCGGCGCTTTGGCGAGATAGACCTGCGGGGTGCAGGTCAATGCCGCGGCAGTTGCCGCAATAACGGCAGCCTGGCGCAGAGTCACCATACGATCGGAGTTTGGCCGTGGCCTTGGAGCCACTGGTTGGCGCGTGTGAAATGGTGGTTGCCGAAAAAGCCTCTCGACGCGCTGAGAGGCGACGGATGGGCCGATGTGAGCACAAGATGCCGGTCGCGGTCGATCATGGCTCCCTTGCGTATGGCATATGAGCCCCAGAGTATGAAGACGAGGCCCTCGCGCCGTTCGGCGAGGTTTCTTACCACGGCATCGGTGAACTCCTCCCATCCATGGCCCTGATGCGATCCCGGAGAATGGGCGCCAACCGTAAGTGTGGCGTTGAGCATAAGCACTCCCTGACGCGCCCAGCGGCTGAGATCGCCGTCGGTTGAAACGGGGCAGCCTGTATCGTCAGCCACCTCCTTGAAGATATTTACGAGAGAGCGGGGGAGAGCTGTGCCCGGATTGACAGAGAAGCAGAGCCCGTTGGCCTGGCCCTCTCCGTGATAAGGATCCTGGCCGAGGATCACGACCTTAACCTTGTCGAACGGGCATGAATCGAATGCCGCAAAGATCTGTCCGGCAGGCGGATATACAATGCGGCGCCGGTATTCGGCTCTGACAAAATCAGTGAGCTGTCGGAAATATTCCTTGTCAAATTCGGGCCCGAGGACCGCTTTCCAGCTGCTGTCGATTCTTACTTCCATTGCTTTTTTGCGAGTTCTTTTGCAAAGATAATAAAAAATCAGTAACTTTGCACCGTTTTTGAGCCTCTTTTAGGGGGCCGGAAGCGACAAGTCTCCGTAGTTCAATGGATAGAATATTGGATTCCGGTTCCAACGATTGGGGTTCGACTCCCCACGGGGATACAAATATATTAATAAGATAATCAACATACGGCAATGAAAAGAACATTCCAACCTTCTAACAGAAAAAGAGTCAACAAGCACGGATTCCGTGAGAGAATGGCCACAGCCGATGGCCGCAAGGTGCTTGCACGTCGTCGTGCGAAAGGCCGCAAGCGTCTTACTGTCAGCTGCTCGATCGCCGGCAAGTAATATCTCTTTCTGACGCGAAATTCCGGGCCGGATTCTCCCATATCGTTCGGGAGGTTCCGGCCCGAAGTCTTATCGTATGTTAATGAAGCCGCGATGATCAATCCTTTTGCCACCCCGGTCTACGTCATGCCTAAGCCTGTGGGATCAACATGCAACCTGGCGTGCCGCTACTGCTATTATCTCGAAAAGAAAAAATATTATCCCGATGCGCGCCGTCAGTTGATGTCGGAGGCTACTCTCGAAGAGTTTGTAAAACAGTATATTGCTGCGCAGACCACTCCGGAGGTGATATTCACCTGGCATGGAGGAGAAGCCACCGTCAGGAAGCTTGATTTTTACCGCAAGGCAGTGGAACTTCAGAAAAAGTACGGTGCCGGGCGAAACATCATCAACTGCCTGCAGACCAATGCCACGCTGCTCACCGACGAATGGTGTCTGTTTCTGAAGCGCCACGACTGGCTTGTGGGAGTGTCGGTCGACGGCCCTAAGGAATTCCACGACGAGTACCGGCGCATGGCCGACGGGCGTCCGTCGTTTAATGCGGTGATGCGTGGCATAAGGATGCTGCAGAGCCATGGAGTGGAATGGAACGCTCTTGCGGTAGTCAATGATTACAATGCCGATTATCCGGTGGAATTCTACCGTTTCTTCAAGGAGATCGGTTGCCGCTATATACAGTTTACTCCCGTAGTGGAGCGTATCAAGCCCGACAATATGCTGGCCGATGTGGCCAGTCAGGGAGAGCTTGCCGAATTTTCAGTGACTCCGCGCCAGTGGGGCGATTTTCTTATCGGGCTGTTTGACGAATGGGTAAGGGAGGATGTCGGCAAGGTGTTCGTTCAGATATTCGATGCTACCCTTGCCAACTGGGTGGGAGCGATGCCCGGTGTCTGCTCTCTCTCGTCAATGTGCGGTCATGCTGCTGCTATGGAATGGAACGGCGATGTCTACGCATGCGATCATTTTGTATTCCCGCAGTATAAACTCGGCAACATACATGAAACCACGCTTATAGAGATGATGGCTTCTGACCGTCAGCTCGAATTCGGCGCGAGCAAGCAGGCCGGACTGCCACGCCAGTGCAAGGAGTGCCGCTGGATGTTTGCCTGTCATGGAGAGTGCCCACGCAACCGCTTTGCCGTATCCCCGGAGGGCGAGCCGGGGCTGAACTATCTTTGTGAGGGCTACCGGGCTTTCTTTGAGCATGCCGCTCCCTATATGGATTTTATGAAGGCAGAGCTTGAGGCCGGGCGCCCCCCGGCCAATGTCAACGGTCTGAAGCTGTGATGACGCCGGTCAGTCGGCGGAATCGTCGCGCCGTTGCGCCAGCCTGCGGCACACCTGGTTGAGAATGGCCGGGTGGGCCGACGTCTCATGTTCCATGTCGATGTGCCACGGAGCTTCCTCTTCGAGAAACGGCGATGTCGCCGACTGCGGGCCGAGATTCCACGTGTAGAGCAGCACGTTGACTTTCAATGCCTTCAGCTTGCGTATGAGCATTTCGTGGTCGGCGTCGCCGGTTATGAGCACCACATAGTCAAAGCGTCGGATGCTCGTCAGCTCGTAGGCTTCGAGGGCGAACCATACGTCCACCCCTTTTTCCACTATGGTGGTGCCTCCGCTTGAATTGGGTACCTCGCGCAGGTGCTTGTAGTGGAATATCACATCGTTGTCGATAAGAGCGTCCTCGAAGTAGCGCTCGGGGAGCAATATGTGTTTCTCGTTTGCCGTTGCGGCGCGAAAGCGCCCGCGGAAGTAGTGGCTTTCGGTGATAAGGCAGTCGGAAGGGTCGGTGCCGGCATGTTGCGCTATGCGTCCGCGGATGTATTCGAGATATCCGTGGATGTCGATCTGCAGCTGGCGACGGCGCCGCAGCTCATCGTTGATTTTCGAGAAATAACCTCCGTCGATAAAGATGCCTATGGATATTGGTGGGGTGTGCATGAGTGTCAAACAATCAGAGCGGCCGCGTGGTTCGGTGCGGTCAGCCTTCGAGTCCGTCGTCATCATCATCATCGAAGTCAAAGTCGAAATCCCATCCGTCGCTCTCCATCGCCTCGGAGGTGAATTTCGACAGTTCGCGTCCTTCGCGTTTGGTGGGGCGTCCGAGCCCTTTGCGGCGGTCGATGAATCCGGATATCTTCACTATCTCGAGCAGGTCGAGCTGGCTCTTCGGGGTGATGTTTTCCAGATAATCGGGCACGAGCTTAGCTCCGAGCCGGTTTTCGGTCAGTGCTTTCACCCGGAAACTGTAGGTGACGGGCGGCTTGCGCACCTCTATGACGTCGCCGACCTTGATGGTGCGCGAAGGCTTCGCCGTGGCTCCGCCTACGCTGATGCGTCCTTTCTTGCATGCGTCGGAACTGATGGTGCGCGTCTTGAATATGCGGGTGGCCCACATCCATTTGTCGATTCTCTCTTCGGTCTTGGCCATAGTCACTTGTTGTTGAAATTACACATCGCGAAGTCGAGGCCCGACAAGCAGAAGGCCTTGATGGCCTCTGTGGCCACCTCAATACGCGTAGGCAGCTGCTGCCGCTGGTCGAGCGTGAACGCGCCGAGCACGTATTCGATCTGCTGTCCGCGCTGGTAGTCGTTGCCGATTCCGAACCGCAGGCGCGGATAGGCCTGAGTGCCGAGCATGGCGGCGATGTTCTTGAGGCCGTTGTGGCCGGCGTCGCTGCCGTTGGCCTTGAGGCGTATGGCTCCGAAGGGGAGCGCTATGTCGTCGACCACCACGAGCAGATGGTCGTTGTCGATCTTCTCGCGGTCGCGCCAGTAGCGCACGGCGTTGCCGCTGAGATTCATGTAGGTGGAGGGCTTGAGGAGTATCAGCTGCGCGTTCTTGAGCCGCATCCGGGCCACGTCGCCATAACGTTCGGGGGTAAAAGTAATATTGGATGCCTTTGCAAAGGCATCCAATATCATAAAACCTATGTTGTGGCGTGTCATGGCGTACTCGTCGCCGATATTGCCAAGCCCGACTATCAGATATTTCATTTTGAGCCGGGATCAGAGGATATGGTTTACTTGCCTGCTGCTGCGGCTGCTGCGGCGCCACGGGCGGCACGGGTCAGCTGTACGGCGCAGACAACGGCGTTCTTGGCGTTGGTCAGTTCGAGACCCTCGAAGTGGAGGTCGCCGATCTGGATGGTCTTGCCGAGGCCGAGGTGATCTACGTTGATTACCACGCGCTCGGGGATCTTGTCGTAGGTAGCCTTCACCTTGATCTTCTTCATAGAGAGAGTCAGCTTACCGCCGGCTTTCACGCCCTCGGCGTGGCCTTCGAGCTGCACGGGCACCTCGATGGTGACGGGCTTCCTGTCGCTCACCTCAAGCAGGTCGATGTGGAGTATGGTGTCCTTCACGGGGTGGAACTGGATGTCCTTCAGCACGGCCATGCGCTTCTCGCCGTGGAGGTCGAGCTCGATGGCGAAGATGTCGGGGGTGTATATGAGCTTGCGCACGGCGTCGGTGGTCACAGCAAGGTCGGTGGTGATGAGACCCTTGGACTGGTCTTTCTCGATCACGACCACCTTCTCGCCCTCGCGGAGCTTGCCGTTGTAGGGGAGGTCGATCACTTCGCCGCCGTTGAGCACTACGGGGATCTTGTTTTCTTTGCGAAGAGCCTTGGCGGCCTTCTTGCCGAGATCAGTACGGGGCTCGGCGCTGAGCTGGAATGTCTTCATTGTTTGTTCGTGTTGTTTGTGTTACTAAAAATTAAGCGCTCCTTAATTTCCCATCACACGGGATGCCTAAAAAGCGGTGCAAAGGTAGCAATTTCCCGCCTAATCTCCAAATCCCCGCCTGAAGATCATTTTTAATATCTTATTTTGAACACTTATTTCGTTTATTTTATGATATGTGGAGAGTTGTACTGTATTATTGTTGGAATCCTATTATAAGCCTTGAAATTTCCTTAACGTTACTTTTTCAGAACTCCCCCCTTATATAGGTGATAATTCAAAGAAAATGTACCCTTGTATGGTGTTTAGAAGTCTTAATATTTATGATTCAGCATTATCATTGTATCAACTACTAGAAAAATCCTCGCTGTTGTTACGGACATCGCTATATTTGACTTAAAAAAAACTGCACTTGTAACATGCGGAATAGTTCTCTCTTACTTTATAACAGTCGGCTATGGACGTTTTAGATATTCATTCCATTTAGTCGTGAAATTGGGATATGTCATTAATTCATCATAAGTGCAGCTATCGGAAAGTAATAGAGATCGTATATCACTTGACATTAAATCGTTTTCCTCAAATTCGTTTTTAAGTTGGTGCGATCTATTGAATTTTAATCGGAAAGTTCCTCTGTCAAACGCATCAACTGCATCCTTTCGTATAATATTACGAATTTCTTTTCTATTTTTCATTAACTTAGCCCACAATTTATTTTCTAACAGAAACAATTTTATGTCGGCATCAGCCTTGTAAATAGAGTCATTTTCGTAGTATGGTATTGTACTATTCAAAATATATTTCTGCCCTTTATCAATTAACCAATCTGGGATATTAGGCTCATTATAGTATTTATACGAGGAATCGGTAAGAGCTTGAAGAATGTCTTTCATATTTGCATTTTGAATGGAAAGCATTTCTTTATGGATGAAATAATATTTAAGACGGAATCCTGAACCAACCGATTCTTGTGTTGCGTCAATATGTACACGGAACCAATCATGTTGAGCATTTATCAATGAATCAATAATTACCGATTCATCCTCCATTAGATTTACTACCCATTGTCGTCCTATATAAGGTTTCAATATATTCCATAATTCCCAATTGAGATATTCAAGAAGTCCCACTTCATTTTGTTCCCAGTCAGCATCAGAATCATGTATAAAGTTGGTTGGTGAGTATAATATCTTTGTTACGCTGTCTATCTGTAAATATTCATCGTAATTTAGCAGATTCGGGACATCACTATATTCTTTTGTAAAAATCTTTCCCCATCTTTGGTGATTAGGATAGGCACATTTTAGATAGTGATAAACGGTATCTTGTATATGGTAAAACAATAATCCATCATTATAACGGAAAGGATTGCTTGGCTTTATTTCTTGATTTCGGACGTATAGATTATCGGATGAGAGCATACTATTAGCTATTGTTTTGTCAGATTTCCCGTTGGAACATCCCAAAGTACAAAGTAACATCAAGCTGATGAGAAAGAATGGTAAGTATTTCATCTGTCAGAAAGATTTTGAAGTTTAGAGAGTTTGTGATCCGTTATTAAATTCGGGTCACTTTCCAATAGCCAAATCAATAAACATCTTGACTCTTGCAAGAAGTTCGCGCGAGATGTTTTTGATTCGTTTGTCCGTAATATCGGGAGTCGAGGCATTGTAGGCTATTGCATTAAGTCCATAATGTTCGGCAAGCCAAATGGCTCTCTCATTGTGATATTTTTGCGAAATTATAGTGACGCTGTCAAGGCAGTAGATCTCTTTCGCTTTGACTATCGAATTGAGAGTGCGCAAGCCCTGATCATCCAGTGTGATCACATTTTCGGGTACTCCATGTGCTATTAGAGAATCCCGCATGGCTGTAAGTTCATTGCAACCATTTTCTCTGGAGTAATCGCCACCACTTGCTATTATGTGGCTGATTCTGCCTTTATGGTAAAGTTCCGCTGCGGCCTGAATCCGATTGTCGAAATAATAGTTGTGCTCTCCTTGCGGAGTTATCGGAGAGGTACCAAGTAATAATCCGACTTTGTTGTATTGAACCTCCTTTGCCATTTCGTAGGTCTTACCGTTGGCATTGCCTGACACTACGATATAGCAACCGATAATTGCCACGCCAATTACTGCCACTGCGATTATTAAGAGTCGGATTATCCTATGTTTAGTTATAGTCATGATTAATGCTTTTTGTTACTATTACTATCACTGATTCCTCCGATTATAGCCCAAATAAGTATTATGGGGAGAAATATAGCCATAAAAGACATTTTATATGTGTAACGGTCAGTTAATGCATTTCTTACAAGTGAATATTTCTATCTCGTTTCCAGCTGTATTGAGGATGTCGCCAGTCAGCACTGCTATTGATTTGTGAACATAGACGGTCAAGGAATCCGTAGTGAGTTTACGGATAGACCATCGCTCATTTTTAGATTCAGGTGTATAGGCTTGTGGATAGTAGCCATAGAGTACTATTGAATGTTTATCGGCAAAGTCTTTTCCGGATTGCTTATTGCTGTAACCATCCTCCTTATAGAGATAGTCGTAATGTCCGTTAGCTCTGAGGTCTAACGTAACATTAGGTTGTCCCCATATCCCAATCAATAAGGAATTATTGACGGCCATATTGCGGTGGGTGGAGTAAGATGCCATGAGCATTGTCAACACTGATAATATGATAGCTGATTCCTTCATCGTGATGGTGCAAGATAAAAGTATTCTGTAGTTCCGACACATGAATATGAATTGTCATAGGGGCTTTGAACAACAATTGCATCAATGTCCAAAATCCCAACGTATTCACTTTGATATGGCACATAGTCGTTTAATTCAATATATAGTTTAGTCCCTTTAATTCGATAAAAACCATCTTTGACTTTTTGTAGTTCAATTTGATATTTGCCAACGTCAATATTGGCTTTTCTATAATAAACACCTTTGACTTCTTTCAAGACGGAAGCGACCCAAATAGATGGATTTTGGTCATCATTTATTTGATAAATGTCGCATGAATATTTATCCCATTCGGCGTAATCTTGCCCGAATGCGGTTACGCTAATCAATAGCATTAATGTTAAAAGTAATGATTTCATCATATATGTTTTTATTTTAAATCCCATCAATCTCAAAAAGGTAAATGAAATATTATATCGTATCGGAGTACCAATACGAATTATCCATTTTGGAGCCACATTCAGGACAAGACTTATCCCATCCAATCATCTTTATATTGCAATCAGGGCATAGAGGATAATCCTTTGCGTTGGTCGTACTCTCTGACAACGAGGTTGTATTTACCTGTTTGCATCGCTTGAAGCATTGTGTAGCACTTATCTGAAAAAAGATAGATGCCCTCGCATTGGCTTTCTGTGTGTCCGCAATAGTCGCAATGATATTTGTCGTCGTCAACGGACATCGCATGTTTCAAAGCATTATAAGACAAGGTTGCACTGTTTCATAAATGTCCTTGACAATTATGTACAACGAGGTATTTCTGCCCAAGAATTGGAAGTTGGCACATTGGACAGAATTAGGAGCAGTTGCTATTTCAGTCGTCAATAGCTTTAGTTCGGAATCAATTAATATTGCCAACCTTTTTATTTCAGCAATATTACCAATTGATAAATTTCGCTCAAGAGATGTATATAGGGGTTCAATTGTGTTTAAGCGACCATATATTTTCTTTATCGATCGCATATCTTCGAAAAATCCCATAGTTAATAGTTATTAGTATCCGTTACGTGTGATTATTGCATTTGCGCTTTGGAGTGCTTCGTTGAAGAACATGACAAGTTGCATAACTCGCATCTTTTGTCCCATAAATGTGTACATGGAAATTTCTGCGGTTTTACTCTGTTGGACTGATTCAAGGAAAGTCTTTGCGAGTGAGGCAGCATCATTGCAATATGAACGTGCTGCAGAATAATTGCACATGTTCATGTTTGTTTGCAATCTGTCGAATGTGTACTCAAGACGTTTAAGCGTGTCATTCGCTTTTGACAAAGATTTATATGCGTTGAATAGTCCCATATTTAACTATGTTTGAGGTCATCAGTTAATTTAAGAGAATATCAAGATGTCATTTCCCTTTTTCATTTTTCTCATTTTCCATTTCATCAATTAGATTTTCAAGGTCTGTTTTATATAGTCTATAGCTTTCAGCAATTTTCTTGACACTTGATTTTATGAGGATTATGCCGGCTGTTAGTCCAATTAGCAAAGGTATAGACAGAACTACAACTAGGCGTATGTAGCTTTCCGACATAACTATATTTGCCCATTTAACATTTTCATCCGGCATTGTTGAGAGTAGGGGTATTGCACCAATTAGAATTACACCAACGCATGTTGCGGCGATTAGTGTACCTCCTAAATTGGATTGACTTTTGCGCAATTCACATTCAGTATTAATTAATTCATTCATATTGTGATGTTTTTACTATACTTTCGTGTTTCTCATCCTCCATTGAAGCGGCTTGGTTATTAGACATAAAAAAGGTGTGAGGATTGTATCTTGTTCTATCCGTCATTCAGGTCTTGGCGTACCTATGCAGTGGATAAAACAATAGCCCCACACCGATATGCCATATAAGCTGCTGGTTATAGCAGGGTATAAGCATCCGATGTAGGTGCTACTGCCAATCTCATCTTCACTGCATATAAACCGCCAAGTTTGAATGACGAAGATAAAATTTCAATAACACCTTTTAGTAAAAATCAGATTTACTTGCGCCAACTCTATGGCACGTCTGTAAATCAAGTGCAAAGTTACAAAAAAATGTCATTGGTGGGGCTAAATGCAGTTATGTTGTTAAGCATATGAGGGAAAATGTAAAGAGGAAGGGGTTTTTACTATATTTGTAGGATAAATCAATACCGTTTTTTTGTTATGGTCAGATCTTTTGTTTTGGCGTCGGCTGTGGCTGTCGCATCTGTGGCTTTTGCGGGTGACAAGGAGCCGTCGGGGATGTGGCAGGGAGGGGTGCCGTCCGTGCAACAGGGCGTGGTGTCGTCCTCGCAATCGGATGTGCAGGCGTTCGCACTTTCCGGGCGCATCATGGGCTTGCAGGAGGGCGATACGCTGCGCTTCGAACGGGTCATTTTTCCGAGAAGGGACAGGGAGGCAGCTTTTGATATCGTTGTGGAGCAGCCTGATACATTTGCTTTGGAGGGTACGCAGGAGCATGATCAGGTGTACAGAATGACATTTCATCCGAAAAAAGGAGCGCCCCGGATGGGCTCCAGATTAGCCTTGACTCTGATCATAACTGATGGCGATCGGATCAGGCTCTCGGGTTCGGTTGGGAAAATTTACTATAGTCGGTTGAGCGGCGGCATTTACGATGAGCCTATGCTGGCGGAGTCACTTCGCCTCGAAGATTCGATCGGTAAGATCAGAGATGACTATATGAGAGAACTGCTGGTGGCGCAGCAAGAAAAGGATACTGCACGTGCCGAGGAATGGTTTCAAAAGATCAATGTGTTTGGCCGCGCCAAATCGAATCCCGGGATTGTCAGAATGCGCGATGCCCGCAAGGCATATGTCGACGCCAATCCCGCAGGGACTTTGTCGCTGCTTGTGGATGCTCTCGAGCACATCGCAAGTACACCGGTAGAACAGTCGAGGGCGAAATACGATAGCTGGAACCGAGAGCTGAAGGATAGCTACTATGGGCGTGTATTCGCCCGAGAACTGGCGGATATGGAACGGCTTGCCGACGGGCAGCCTGTGCCCGAATTCGCATTGACAACTGTCGACGGAAAGAAGATTACGGAGAAGGATTTCAAAGGGCGCTATCTGCTGATCTATCACTGGGGACTTTGCCCGGGATCGGTCTTTATCGACCAGTATGTGCTTAAGCTTCACGATATCTATAACAGTCGCGGACTCGAAGTGCTCGGCCTGACCGAGTCGATCGATATGGTGCGCCAGAATTACGAAAGATTGCCGACCGACAGGAAAGTCCCGTCGGATGGGGTCGACGACATGCGCCCAGTGCTTGAAGGAATGCTCCGTCACCCGTGGATAGAGGTGGAGGTTGAGGATCGTCCGGACAATAAGCCGGTGATGGATGCTTTCCGTATCGGCGGATGGCCGTTTTTCGCTTTGATCGGGCCCGACGGGAAAATCAGGGCGCGCGGTTTCAGCGATGCGTTCGACAAGTCGCGCAAAGTACTCGAAAGCGAGCTGGGGCCGTCCGGGCTGTGACATGCATATTGGTTCCGCGCCCCTTATCGGGCCGATCAGGCGTTTCGGCGCTCACCAGTCGGCGGGATCGTCATCATCGAGAGGATCGGCGCAGTCATACGGATCGTCGGCCGTGAAGTAATCCGCGGCGATGTCATCGTCGCTGTCCAAGCCGACGAGCGCGTTGAATTCGCGGTTGTCTGTCCGGTTAAGCTCTTCCGCCCGGGCGGACAGGGTCTCTATCTCGCGCTCGATGTCGTCGTAGCGGTCGTCGTCGCAGTCCGACAGCATGTCCTCAAGCTCGTCGATGCGGTCCTGGATCTCGTCGGGGTCGTCGAGGTCGTAGCCCGATGTATCGGGAATGGATTCGGAGCGGTCGGGCGCTCCGTTGTAGAACGGCGTGTACTGTGGCTGCGTTGGGCGCGGCTGTGAGTGTCGGGCAGATGATGACCGCCCGAACAGGAGGCGGTATAAGGCGATGCCGCCGATAAGATCCCAGAATTTCATGACCTATGATAGTTTATTTGATGTGACACGGTGAGGATACACGCGGGTCGGTGTTGACGATGCAAAGTTATTTCGATGATGGGCGGCGGCGTTGCATCAATATGTTAAATGTTGTAAACAAAATAACTTCCTGTATTTATGTCGGATTGATAAAAGAAAAAGCGCACGTCATCACGACGCACGCTTTCTCACCATGAGAAAAATATTACATCTATTGTCCTTGCGATCTGAATTGTCGTTGGATGCCGGTCAGACTTACTGACCGAGATAGGTTTTCAGCAGGCGGCTCTTCTGACCTTTGAGGCGGCGGATCGCTTTCTCCTTGATCTGGCGCACGCGCTCGCGCGTAAGGTCAAATTTAGCTCCGATCTCCTCAAGAGTCATCTCCTGACATCCGATGCCGAAAAACATCTTGAGTATCTCGCGCTCGCGCTCATGGAGCTGACGGAGGGCGCGATCCACCTCTTTCGACAGGGACTCCTGAGTCAGAGTGGAGTCGGCGGCGGGGGAGTCGTCGTTGGTCAGCACGTCGAGCAGACTGTTGTCCTCGCCCTCGACGAAGGGGGCGTCGACAGAAATGCTGCGGCCCGACACTTTGAGGGTGTCAGAAATTTTTTCGAGGGGCACATCGAGTCGTGCGGCAAGTTCTTCGGGCGAAGGACGGCGCTCGTTCTCCTGCTCGAACTTCGATAGCTCCTTGCTGATTTTATTCAATGCTCCCACCTGGTTGAGGGGCAACCTCACGATACGGGCCTGTTCGGCCAGCGCCTGAAGGATTGACTGCCGTATCCACCACACGGCATAGGAGATGAATTTGAAACCGCGGGTCTCGTCAAACTTCTGTGCAGCTTTAATCAAGCCAAGATTGCCTTCGTTGATCAGGTCGGGGAGGCTGAGTCCCTGGTTCTGGTACTGTTTAGCTACTGATACCACGAAGCGAAGATTTGCACAAGTTAACTTTTCCAGCGCTCTCTGATCGCCTTGGCGTATGCGACGTGCAAGCTCTACTTCCTCATCTACGGATATAAGCTCTTCACGGCCTATCTCCTGCAGATATTTGTCGAGCGACGCGCTTTCGCGGTTGGTGATCGATTTGGTGATTTTAAGTTGTCTCATTCGTTTCTTGAGATTTAGCGTGCAAAGGTAGTGATTATTTTCCTAATGCGCAAATGTTTTGGCGATGCCGCTTTTATAATTCTGCTGCAGGTGGCGTCAGTCATCGTTTGCGGTCTCAAGTCCGAGCAGTTCGCGCGCCTGAGCGGCGTATTCAGCAGGCACAATGAGGTTGATTCCTCCGATACTGTTGAATCCGATCGGATATATCGATGAGAACGTCTCGTTGGTGAGTGTACAGGGTATGCCGTTGCTTGACAGTACGCCTTCGGCGATATGGGCTTCCCAATCGGTGGAATACGTGTTTAATACTGTGCTTCTGTTGTCGTTGCTGTCGTTCATGATAGTTGAGTAACGGATAAGTATGAGACATTGTTCATGGGCGCTTATCTGATGCCCCTGCGGTCGAGTTCCTGGCGGTAACGCCTGGCGTTGGCCTGGTGTGTGGCGTAATCAGAAGCGAAGTTGTGATATCCTGAGAAATCCTCTCTTGCGCACATATATATATAATTGTGGCGCGGAGCGTTGAGCACCGCATCGATCGTGCGTCCGTCGGCGATGCGTATCGGGCCCGGGGGGAGTCCATGATGGAGATAGGTGTTGTATGGCGACTGGATGGAAAGATGCCGTCCGGTGATGCGCCGGAGATCCGGATTGCCTGTGGCGAATTTTACAGTAGGATCGGCCTGCAGAAGCATCCCTTTGCTGAGGCGATTGAGGTAGAGACGTGCCACCGTGGGGCGTTCGTCGGCCTTGGCGGTCTCCTCTTCAACGATCGAGGCAAGAGTGGCAGCTTCTGCCGGCGTCAGTCCGAGATCGGCCGCGCGCTGACGGCGGTCGTCGTTCCAGAAATCGTTGCGCACGGTCAGAAGCCTGTCTACTATCCGCTCTCCGTCGTCGGTCCAGTAAGCTTCGTAAGTGTCGGGCATGAACGCGGCGGGAAACTGTTCGCGCCGGAATCCGTGGCGTGGCAATATTGTGTCGCATGCCGCAAGGAGCGTTTCCGGCCCGATCTCCAGGTTTCGGGTCAGCCGCGAAGCCATGTCGGAAATGTCGCGTGCGTAGTTGAACGTGATTCTGACGGGTGTCTGGCTGCCGTTTTTTATGCGCCGTGCTGCCGTCAGGGCGCTTGTGTCATGGCTTATTCTGTATGCTCCGTGAGCCCGTTCGGGGCTCCCTCCGGCTACGCGCCATATGGTGTAGACTCTGTTGCCGCACGTGACCCCGAGCGCCGAGCGCAGCGAATCGCCGACAGCCGCGGAGCTGGATCCGGCGGGAATTCTGACCCATCGGTCCGAGCCTGCCGGGGCTGCGGGCTGCAGGCAGAATATGATGCATCCCGCGGCTATCAGTGCGGCGGAGATGCCTCCGATGATCAGTCCGAGCCTCAAGCCTCCCGAGGCCCTCTTTTGCTTTTTTCGTGTTGTAGCCATATGTATGCAAAGTTAATAATTATAGCCGCCATGAAAAAATATTTTCCGTGTGATTTGTGCAACGCCCGCTATATCAAGACTTAATAAGCGCAGGGGAGATGTTCGCTGAAAAAAACATCAAAAAAAGTGCGTGAAAATTTTGTCAGTTCGGAAAATGGTCGTAACTTTGCATCGCTTTCGGGAACGAAGGGCGCTTAGCTCAGCTGGTTCAGAGCGTCTGCCTTACAAGCAGAGGGTCGGGGGTTCG
>CALHWU010000026.1 GCA_938039795.1 uncultured Muribaculaceae bacterium | reverse complement strand
TTAAATTGAATTATCGACCAAGGCCACCTCTATTGCCGATTCGCTGAATAGTTACCGGTTTTGATAGGCGTCGATTAATTTCGCGTGATTGTACCTGATTTAAGGGCGCAAAACACTCCGGCCGCACAATGCTTCTCATGCATGTGTGCGGCCGGAGTGTAATGATATCTCGGATGTCTAATTATGAGTCAGTCAGGAAGGGAACGGAACAGAAGCTTTTTTAGCCGGATCACATGTGAGTCCGACTTTCAGCTTCTTGAAAATCTTATGGTCTACCTCTCCGAGCATTACCGTGCAGTGGGCCTCGCACCCGTTTAGTTCGGGCAGTTTCTCAAGCGCACGGCGGCAGTTTTCATCGTGAGGGCTGAGCACTGAAAGGGCTACAAGCACCTCATCCGTGTGGAGCCGCGGATTGTGGCCTTGCAGATAAGTCGTTTTAGTGTGCTGGATGGGTTCGATCATATGCTGTGGTATCAGTTTTACCGAATGGTCGATGCCGGCAAGATATTTGATGGCGTTGAGTATGACGGCCGCGCTTGGTCCGAGCAGTGCGCTGGATCCGCCTGTGATTATTGTGCCGTCCTGAAGCTCGATCGCAGAGCATGCCATGCCGGTCTGTTCGGCACGTTCTCTCGCGGCGGCTATCGTGCGGCGGAACTTGGTGTCGATCTTGGCCTGCTTGAAGAGCAGAGCGATCTTATCTACTTCCTGGTCGCAGCAATCGCCTTGCGCGAGGCGGTTGAGGGCTGTGAAGTAGCGCCTGACGATCTCGTTTTTCGAAGCCTGACAGCATATGTCGTCATCATTGATGCAGAATCCCACCATATTTACGCCCATGTCGGTGGGCGACTTGTATGGATTATGACCGTAGATTCCCTCGAAGATGGAGTTGAGCACCGGGAATATCTCTATGTCGCGGTTGTAGTTGATCGCTGTCTTACCATAGGCCTCTAAATGGAAAGGATCGATCATATTGACATCGTTGAGATCGGCGGTAGCGGCCTCATAGGCGATATTGACCGGATGTTTCAACGGCAGATTCCATACCGGGAATGTCTCGAACTTGGCGTAGCCGGCTTCGATGCCACGTTTGTGTTCGTTGTAAAGCTGGCTGAGACATACTGCCATTTTGCCGCTGCCGGGGCCGGGAGCTGTCACTATTACGAGCGGTCGGGTGGTCTTGACATAGTCGTTCTTGCCGAATCCTTCGTCGGATGCGATCAGTTCTACGTTGGTCGGGTACCCGTCGATAGTATAATGATAGTAGGTCGTGATGCCGAGACGTTCGAGGCGCAGACGGAATGCATCAGCGCTTTTCTGCCCGTTGTAATGTGTGATTACTACCGAGCTGACAAGAAATCCGCGTTTCTGAAACTCGTCGCGCAGACGCAGTACGTCCATGTCGTAAGTTATGCCCAGATCGGTGCGTACTTTGTTTTTCTCAATGTCGAGAGCGCTTATCACTATCACTATTTCAGCATGGTCGCTGAGCTGGCTCAGCATCCGCAGTTTGCTGTCGGGCTGGAATCCGGGCAAAACCCGGCTCGCATGATAGTCGTCAAACAATTTTCCTCCCAGCTCAAGGTAGAGCTTGTTGCCAAACTGAGCGATGCGTTCCTTTATATGCTCGCTCTGTATCTTGAGATACTTGTCGTTGTCAAATCCGTATTTCATAACGGGATGCAAAGTTAATAATTTTTTGCCGGAATAAGATTCCCGCCACGGCATGTTTTTCTTGCGCAATAAAAAAAGCGGTGACCGGTCACCGCTTTTTATCAATTGGTCGATGTAATAATGTCATTTGACGGCAGGGGCAGCTACTTTTGCCATGGCGGCGGCTACGTCGGCGCGGAGATCGTCGTCCTGCTTGTCGCGGCTTACTATGTTGCCCTCCGGATCAAAGAGGATGATGCAGGGGATGCCTGCTATGCCGTAGAGGTCGGTGGGAATGGTCTGGGCGTTGATGATCTGCGGCCAGGGGAGCTGATGCTGCTCTATGGCCTTGAGAGTATTGGCAGGCTCGTCCCAGACGGCTACGCCGAGCACGTCAAGACCCTTGGGACCGTATTCCTCGTATATTTCCTTTAGCACTTTGGTCTCGCGTATGCAGGGGCCGCACCAGCTGGCCCAGAAGTCGACCAGAGTGTATTTGCCGCGGCCTACGTAGTCGCTCAGGCGCGATGTCTTGCCGTCGTAGGTTATCTCGAAGTCCTTGAACTTATGGCCTACCGATGTCTCCTCCTTGTTGATCAGACCCTGGCGGAGAGTCTGCACACGCTTGGATGAGGCAAACTGGGGATATTCCTTGAGCTTGGCGTCGAAGGTGGGGAGGTCGTAGCCGTAGGATTCCTGCAGGAAGAGGTAGTAGCCGAGAGGATTGCCGGCATTGGCTTTTAGGGCGTCGGCAAAGAGTTTTGTGCTTGCCTGCTGTATCTCCTGCTTTTTCGCTTCATCTTCGGGGGTGTCGCCGAGCTGGCGGTACTCGGCGACGAGTTTCTGTTGCTCCGCCATGAGACTCACAAGAGCATCGTTTGACGGAGATCCGGCCGCCATGCGGTTGGACGGGTTGAAAGAGATGTCGCCCTCTTCGAGTACGAATTGTCCGGCACGGTTGCCGTCGAGAATCACGCGGGCGAATACTGGAGTGGTCACTGAGCCTTTGAATACCGCTTTGCCGTTCTCTACGATGGTAGAATCGAGTTTGGCGCTTGTGTCGAAGTCGATGATGTAGGCGGTCAGTCCGTCCTCGTCTTCCGAAAGCGGAAGTGTGACAGTGTAGTTGTCGGAAGCTGTGGCGGCATGTGCGCACGATACGGCCAGGAACGCCCCGGCAGCCAGTGTCAGAAATGATAGTTTCATATTGATATGGATTAAAGTTTCTATTGATTTATGATTGTTCGCGTTTGAAAAGCTGGTCGGCTTCGTCGAGTTTGAAATTATGCGCCAGAATAGCAATGAATTTAGATATCTGTGCTATGGCCTGGCGCGTGGGTTCGGAGATCTCCTTGCCCTGGAGGCGCAGCATCAGCATGCCGTAGAGGGCGTTGAAACAGGCCTCGATCTCTCCGGGGCGTTCGTCGCCGCTCTTGGCCCGGAGTTCGACGATGTAGGGGAGGGTGCGGTAGAATTCGGCGGTGTATTCAGCGAACTGTGGATCGCGCAGCAGAGCCTGATGGAGGTCGACAAGCTGCACTATGACGTTGCGGTTGAGCTGGAGGTGCCCCTTCTCGGCTATACCCTCGCGGCGCATCATGTCGATAAGGCTCTCGTACCATTCGGTCATCTGCCGGCGCTGTTCGTCGGAGAGCCCTTCGTAGCGGTCGATGACGTTGGCCTTGATGCGGTCGATGTCGAGACCGTTGGCGCGTATTATATCCTCTATCTGCCACATGTAGAGCAGATATTCGGCAATGTTTTGTTTTCGTTTTTCGGAGGCGGTGAACATGGGGGAGTTAGAGAGTTTATGTAAATTTATATAAATTATATAAGTTATATAAGATTATATAATTTGCTGGGAGGCGGCGAGGAGGGAAGCGGCGAGGGCTTCGGCGCAACGCTCGCCGTCGATGGCGGCCGAGACGATGCCTCCGGCATAGCCGGCCCCTTCGCCGCAGGGGAAGAGCCCCGGGCTGGTGAGCGACTGCAGGGTCGACGGATCGCGGACAAGTCTGACAGGTGAGGATGTGCGGGTCTCGTCGCCGATCACCGTGGCTTCGGCTGTGAGGAATCCGCGGTTTTTGCGGCCCATCTCCTCGAAGCCTTTCCTGAGCCGCCGGGAGATCTCTTCGGGCAAAAGAAGGTCAACCCGCTCCGGATAGAGACCGGGAGCATACGACGAGGAGGGAAGAGAGTCCGACGGACGCCCGGCCACAAAATCGGTCATCCGTTGTGCCGGAGCTTTCTGGGAGCCGTCGCCGGCATTGAAAAACCGGCGTTCGATTGCTTCCTGATAGTGCATCATGCGGAGCACGTCGTCGGCGCCGTCGGGAGTGGGTACGTCGTCGGGGAGCAGTTCGACAACCATGCCTGAGTTGGCCCACCTTGTGCCGCGGTTGGATGGCGACATGCCGTTGACCACAAGCAGTCCCGGCTCGCTCGAAGCCGGAATGATGAATCCGCCCGGGCACATGCAGAAGGAGTAGACGCCTCGGCCATCCACGCGGGTCAGCATCGTATATTCGGCGGCCGGCAGATATTTGCCGCGGCCATTGGGGTTATGGTAGCGCAGCCGGTCAATGAGCTGCTGCGGATGCTCCAGACGCACGCCGACGGCGATCCCTTTGGGCTCCATGCCTATGCCGGCTGCGCGCAGTGTGCGGTAGGTGTCGCGCGCTGAATGTCCGGTGGCCAGTATGACGGGGCCGTTGATGGGGCCGGACGAGGTCTCCGCTCCGGTGACACGGCCGTCGCTGTCGGTGAGCAGCCGTTCGGCGCGGGTGGAAAATCTGACCTCGCCTCCACAGCGCCGGATTGTCTCGCGCATGGCCTTGATCACTTCGGGCAGACGGTCGGTGCCTATGTGGGGGTGGGCGTCGACGAGTATGTCGGTCTGTGCGCCATGCTGGCAGAATATGCGCAGTATGCGGTCGGTGTCGCCACGCTTTTTGCTGCGGGTATATAGTTTGCCGTCGGAATAGGCTCCGGCTCCTCCCTCTCCGAAACAATAGTTGGAGTCGGGGTCGACGATACCTTCGCGCGACAGCCGGGCCATGTCGCGGCGGCGCTCGTCGACATCCTTGCCGCGCTCTACGACAATGGGCCTGACGCCGAGCTGTATCAGCCGCAGGGCTGCGAAGAGGCCGGCCGGACCGGCGCCTACCACTACGGCCTGCGGTGCTCCGGCCGGAAGCGGCTCGTAGGTCTCCGGCTCGAAAATCGCTTCGGATGGCTCCTCGTCGATAAACACGGCTAGGGTGAGGTCGACCATCACGTTGCGCTGACGGGCGTCGATGGAGCGCCTGATGATCCGTATCCCTTTTATGCGGTTGGCGTCGATGCCCAGGCGGGTGCTCGCAAGCGCCGTCAGGCGCAGGTCGGAAGCAGCCGTCGGCGGGTCGACGCGAAGTATAAGCTGTTGAGTCATGTCGTGGGTATGGCTTTATCGTGTTTTCTCATCTGCCACCAGAGAGTGACGATGGCGAAGAGGAATGCTATCATGTCGCTCGCGGCTATGCTCGACCATACGCCGTCGATGCCGTAGAAGTGGGGCAATATGATCAGGAACGGTATGAGGAAGATGAGCTGGCGGGTCAGGGAGAGGAAGATGGAGATCTTTGGCTTGCCAACCGACTGGAAATAGTTCTGTATTACGATCTGGCAGCCTACGACGGGGAAGAAAAGGAAGTAGATCCGTGCTCCGTGGCCGGCTATTTCGATCAGCTGACGGTCGGTGGTGAAGAGCGAGCTGACGGCATCGGGGAAGAGCTGCGTGACGATCCATCCGGCCGTGGTTATGCCGACGCCGAGCCAGATGCCTATGCGGAGAGTGCGCTTCACACGCTCCCAGTTGCCCGCGCCGTAGTTGAATCCGAGTATCGGCTGCATGCCCTGGGTTACGCCGAAGACGATCATGACGAAAAACATCGTCGTGCGGTTGAGTATGCCGTAAGCTCCCACCGATAGGTCGCCGGCATCGCCCGCATAGTCGAGGAGGGCTTTGTTGATGAACACCACCACGATGCAGGCGCAGACGCTCATCAGAAACGGCGACATGCCGATGGCATAGATGCGGCGCGCGATCGAGGGGGTGAACCAGCGGTTGCGGATATTGAAGTGGATGAAGCTGCGGCGGGAGAGGAAGTGGGCCACAACCCATATGCATGCGGCCGACTGGCCTATGACGGTGGCGAGAGCGGCTCCGCGTATGCCCCACCCGAGCTTGAAGATGAATATCGGGGCCATTATCACGTTGACGCCCACCGAGAGGAGGGCCGACACCATGGCTTTGCGCGGATAGCCGGTGGCGCGCATGAGATTGTTGAGACCTATGAATACGTAGGCTATCGGGGTGCCGAGCAGAATCACTTCCATGAATTCGCGGGCGTAGCCTATGGTGCCGGGCGTGGCGCCGAAGAAATAGAGTATCTCGTCGAGAAAGAGCAGTGTGATCCCTCCGAATACCACCGACTGGATGATGCAGAGAAGCAGCACGTTGTTGACTACGTCGGTGGCACGCAAAATATCCTTCTGGCCCATGAAAATTGATGAGATCGTGGCGCCGCCCACGGCTATGAGAGTGCAGAAGGCTATGACGAGATTCATCAGCGGGAAGGTGATGGCCAGGCCCGAGATGGCCATGGCGCCTACGCCGCGTCCGATGAAAATGCTGTCGATGATATTGTAGAGCGAGGTGACCACACTCGCTATGATGGCGGGCACGGAATACTGCACCAGCAGGCGGCTGATCGATTCGGTGCCGAGCGTCATCGGTGATTTGGAAGTTTCGGTGGTCATAGGCGGTCAAGACTATAATGCAAAATTAACTTTAATTGTTGGCTTTATGAGCACGCGGTATATTAATTTTGCAAAAAAATCAGACGATGATGACAACAGCGACCAATAAATACGGCTTCGGAGCCCTATTCGATCTCGACGGAGTGATAATCGACAGCGAGACCCTCTATACCGGCTTCTGGAATGAAATAGAATCGGAGTTTCCCACCGGCATACCTGATTATGCCGTGGCGATCAAGGGCCGTACGCTCGAATCGATACTCGGGGTATATCCTACCGAAGAGATCCGCCGGGAGATCACGCGGCGCCTGATGGATTTTCAGGCCTCGATGAGGTTCAGTCCGTTGCCTGGCGCCATGGAAATGCTTGAGTCGCTTGCGGAGGCCGGAGTTCCGGCGGCCTTGGTGACAAGCAGCGACGCGGTGAAGATGGAGCACCTTTTCGGGATGATGCCGAGGCTTCGCGAATTGTTTGCTACAGTAATCGACGGCTCTATGGTCACGCACTCCAAGCCCCATCCCGAGGGCTACTGCCGTGCGGCAGCCGCGATAGGAATGGGGCCTGAAAAATGTGTGGTGTTTGAGGACTCTCTGCAGGGGCTTGCGGCCGGACGTGCTTCGGGTGCCGTAGTGGTAGGCATGGCCACCACTTATCCGCGCGACCGGATAGAGCCGCTGGCCGACTGCGTCATATCGTCGTGGGATGAGCTGCCTCTGGAGCGCCTTGCCGCGCTGATGAGCAGCTTCAGACAGCTTTGAAGCTCATGTCGAGTCCCTTCACCGAATGGGTGAGCGCGCCGACCGATATATAGTCGACTCCGCATTCACCGTAGGCGCGAAGAGTGTCGATTGTGATGCCGCCGGATGATTCTATCTCGGTGCGGCCTCCGATAAGCTTCACGGCTTCGCGGGTGCGTTCGGGAGTGAAATTATCGAGCATGATGCGGTCTACATCCGCATCAAGCGCCTGATGTATCTCATCCTCGTTGCGCACTTCGACCTCGATCTTCAGGTCTTTGCCCTTGCTCTTGCAATATTCCTTGGCGCGACGCACGGCCTCAGGAATGCCTCCGGCGAAGTCCACATGGTTGTCCTTTATGAGTATCATGTCAAACAGACCGATGCGGTGGTTGGCTCCGCCCCCGATCTTCACGGCCTCTTTTTCGAGCAGACGCATGCCGGGAGTTGTCTTGCGGGTGTCGAGCACCTTAGTCGTCAGCCCTGCCAGACGCTCCTGATAGCGGGCCGTGGTGGTTGCTATTCCGCTCATGCGCTGCATGATGTTGAGCATCGTGCGTTCGGTCTGAAGCAAAGATCTGACGCTCCCTTCCACTTCGAAAGCCACGTCGCCGGGTTTCACGTGCGCGCCGTCGGCAAGATATACGGTCATTTTCAGTTCCGGATCGAAATACTCGAATACTTTGCGTGCTATCTCCACTCCGGCGAGTATTCCCTCTTCCTTGACTATGAGGCGCTGGCGTCCGCGGGCGTCGGCAGGGATCGTTGACAGAGTGGTATGGTCGCCGTCGCCTACATCCTCGGCAAATGCGAGACGAATCAGTTCGGTGATAAGCTGGTCGTTTGTTTCCATTGGTGTTTTTATGTATTTTTGCACACAAAATTAATAATCTTATCCCGACTCCGCAACTTCCATCACAATGAAAATTACTATTTTGGCTGTTGGACGCACCACCACCCCCTATATAGCCAAGGCCACAGACGAATATATCGCCCGCGCCTCCCATTACATGCCCGTGGAGATCATGGCAGTGGCCGATCTGCGCCAGACACGGTCGCTGACCATGCAGCAACAGCGCGACAAGGAGGGTGAACTGCTGCTGCAGGCTCTGCAGCCGTCGGACATGGTGGTGCTTCTCGACGAGCATGGCCGGGAGCTGACTTCGCGCGAGTTTGCGGGTTATATAGAGCGTCAGGCCGTCAGCGGTCGTCGCCGTCTGGTGTTCGTGATCGGAGGCCCCTATGGGTTCTCCGATGCCGTAAGGACGAGGGCCGACGGCCAGATATCCCTATCGCGGATGACCTTTTCCCACGAGATGGTGCGCCTGTTCTTCGCTGAGCAGATCTACCGTGCCATGACGATACTCCGCGGCGAGCCTTATCATCACGACTGAATTATATCCTGCTATTTCATATATGGAGATCAAATACATTGAAACTCAACGACTGATCATGCGCTCATGGAAAGAATCTGACAAAGTCATATTCGCTGAAATGAACGGAAATGACAATGTGATGAAATATTTTCCTGCTCCATTGTCGTTAGAGGAATCAAATGCATTTGTGGAGCGCATCAGAGCTGAATTCGAGGAGACCGGCTTCGGTCTGTATGCTGTCGAAATTAAAGCAACGGGTGAGTTTATCGGCTATGTCGGTTTCCATCGGTTCAGTTTCAATGTGCCTTTCTCGCCGAATTGGGAAATAGGATGGCGCATATCGGATAGGTTCTGGCATAGGGGATATGCGACAGA
>CALHWU010000025.1 GCA_938039795.1 uncultured Muribaculaceae bacterium | reverse complement strand
CGCTGGCATGTACGGCGTTCAACGCCGACTTCGACGGCGACCAGATGGCCGTGCACCTGCCGCTGGGCAATGCCGCCATTCTGGAGGCCCAGCTGCTGATGCTCGGTTCGCACAACGTCCTTAACCCGGCCAACGGCGCGCCTATCACCGTGCCGTCGCAGGACATGGTCCTCGGTCTGTACTACATCACCAAACCCCGCAAGGGCGTGAAGGGCGAAGGCCGCGTATTCTACGGTCCTGAGGAGGCTATCATTGCCTACAACGAGCGTCAGGCGGACCTGCACGCCATCGTGAAGTGTCTGGTGGACGACATCGACGAGAACGGCAATCCGATTACCGAATTGAAGGAGACGACCATCGGCCGCATCCTCTTCAATCAGGTGGTGCCCAAGGAGGTCGGTTATATCAACGAAATCCTCACGAAGCGTTCGCTGCGCGACATCATCGCCGTGGTGATGAAGAAGGCCGGCGCCGACAAGGTGGCCGCGTTCCTCGACGACATCAAGAACATGGGTTACCGCATGGCTTTCCAGGGCGGTCTGTCGTTCAATCTCGACGCGGTGATTATCCCCGAGGAGAAGGAGAAGCTCGTGCAGGAGGGTTACGACCGTTCGGACGCGATCATGGAGGACTACAACATGGGTCTGATCACCAACAACGAGCGTTACAACCAGATCATCGACGTCTGGACGAACATCAACACCAAACTCACGAAGGTGGTGATCGACACGCTGGTGAAGGATCAGGACGGTTTCAACCCTGTCTACATGATGCTCGACTCCGGCGCCCGAGGTTCGAAGGAGCAGATCCGCCAGCTGTCGGGTATGCGCGGTCTGATGGCCAAGCCGCAGAAATCGGGTGTCGAAGGCGGTCAGCAGGTCATCGAGAACCCGATCCTCTCGAACTTCAAGGAGGGTCTGTCGGTGCTCGAATACTTCATCTCCACTCACGGCGCCCGTAAGGGTCTTGCCGACACGGCCCTGAAGACGGCCGACGCCGGTTATCTTACCCGCCGACTGGTCGACGTGGCCCACGACGTGATCATCCACGAGGAGGACTGCGGAACGCTTCGCGGCCTCGTATGCACGGAGATCAAGAAAAACGACGAAGTGGTCGTATCGCTCGGCGAACGCATACTCGGCCGCGTGTCGGTGCATGACATTGTCGACCCGAAGACCGGCGAGATCATCGTTGCCGCCGGCGAGGAGATCAACGACGCCGCAGCCGAACGCATCAACGAATCGCCCATCGAATCGGTGGAGATCCGCTCGGTGCTCACCTGCGAGTCGAAGAAGGGTGTCTGCGCCAAGTGCTACGGCCGCAACCTGGCCACCAACCGTCTCGTGCAGAAAGGCGAGGCTGTCGGCGTGATCGCGGCCCAGTCGATCGGCGAGCCGGGCACACAGCTTACTCTCCGTACGTTCCACGTCGGAGGTGTGGCCAGCAACATCGCCGCCGTATCTTCGGTGACCTCGCGCTACGAGGGCGTGCTTGAGATCGACGAGCTCCGCACCGTCACCACCGACGAGAAGGACGCCAACGGACGCCCCGTAGAGGTAGTGATCGGTCGTCTGGCCGAGATGCGCATCATGGATCCCAACACCAAGATGATGCTCACCAACGCCAACATACCTTACGGTTCGAAACTTTATTTCAGCAACGGCGACAAGGTGAAGAAGGGCGACGTCATCTGCGAATGGGATCCCTTCAACGCCGTAATCGTCAGCGAGGCCGGCGGTACGGTGCGCTACGACAACCTCGTGGAGAACGTCACCTACCGCACCGAGAGCGACGAGCAGACCGGTCTGCAGGAGAAGATCATCATCGAGTCGAAAGACCGCACCAAGGTGGCCGAGGCCAAGATCGTCGACGCCCAGGGCAATATCATCAAGACCTATTCGCTCCCCGTCGGCGCTCACCTGATGTTCGACGACGGCGCAGAGCTCAAGCCGGGCCAGATATTCGTCAAGATACCCCGAGCCACCGGCAACGCCGGCGACATCACGGGCGGTCTGCCCCGTGTCACCGAGCTTTTCGAGGCCCGCAACCCGTCAAACCCGGCTATCGTGGCCGAGATCGACGGCGAGGTGACCTACGGCAAGATGAAGCGAGGCAACCGCGAGATCATCGTCACATCGCGTCTGGGCGAGGAGAAGAAATACAATGTGCCTCTGTCGAAGCAGCTCCTCGTGCAGGAGAACGACTTCGTCAAGGCCGGCACTCCGCTCTCCGACGGCGCCATCACGCCTACCGATATCCTCAACATCATGGGCCCGACGGCCGTGCAGGAGTATATCGTCAATGAGGTGCAGGACGTCTACCGCATGCAGGGTGTGAAGATCAACGACAAGCACTTCGAGGTGATCGTGCGCCAGATGATGCGCAAGGTCAACATCCTCGATCCGGGCGATACCAACTTCCTGGAGCAGCAGGTGGTCGACAAACGCTCCTTCATGGAGGAGAACGACCGCATCTGGGGCAAGAAAGTGGTAGTGGATCCGGGCGACAGCCTCAACGTGCGCAAGGGACAGATCATCACTGCCCGCAAACTCCGCGACGAGAATTCGCCCCTGAAGCAGAAAGACCTGAAGCTGATCGTGGTGCGCGATGCAGTGCCCGCCACCTCCGAGCAGATACTTCAGGGCATCACCCGCGCAGCTCTGCAGACTTCGAGCTTCATCTCGGCCGCATCCTTCCAGGAAACGACCAAGGTGCTCAACGAGGCTGCCATCAACGGCAAGGTGGATACGCTTGAGGGTATGAAGGAGAACGTCATCTGCGGTCACCTCATTCCCGCCGGCACCGGCCTCAAGGAGTATGAGCGCCTGGTGGTGGCATCCAAGGACGATATCACCGAGACCATCGAGGAAATGGAATAAACCCTCTGCCGCGCCTAAAGGCGACAGGCTAATATCACGACGGTGTGTCAGCTCGCAGGAGCGCCGGCACACCGTCGTTTTTTTCTCGTTGAAATCTTTGCCGTTCCGTGCGGTTAATTCGTGTAAATAAAGTATTTTTGCATTTCAAAAACTTACATATATGAGAAAAATTTCAGCTGTAATAGTCGGGCTTTTATCATGGTTTTCGGCATGGGCCGGGATATCGCTGTCGGACTTCAGGGGAGTGTGGGCCGCGGATGATGCCGAGGCCGTGATAACCGATTCGGTAGCAATTTTTTACTATAAAGCCGACAGCACCATGCAGGCTGTACTGGAGATCCCGGGCGTCGGCCTGCGCCACCGGACGGTGTTCGCTCCCGAAGGGTCAGTGACAACCGACAGTATGCCTGATCCGCTCGAGATAACGGCCGACGGTGACAGATTGACGATCAACGGCCGGTCGCTCAGGAAAATAGAAGATATAGTGACGTCGGCTCCTTACGAGATGCCCCGGTGCGGCTCGGCCGGCGACGTCGGCCGCTGTCTGCAGGCATGGAATCTGGGGGTGAAGTATAATGGCAGTCGCGAAGCTCCTGCGTGCGAGATCAACACCAACCGCCATATGTTTGTCTATATGGTCGCTCCCTCTATGGTCTATATCCGTGCTGCGGCAGCCCGCAGCAACAACAAGGGGACACTTTTCTCGCAGAATATCCGCATGATGAAGAATCACAATACAGGCGAATACACCATGATGATCTATCCCGGCAATTATCGGTTCGCACTCAACGACCTGGAGATCGACAATACCAAATTCCAGCCCGACCGCTGCACGTTCAGTCCCGAAGGGGGCATCTACTGGTCGCTGATCTCTTTTGAGCCCGAGCTGATCAAAATCAACGGATGCGGGGATATCTACCATATAGGACGGACTGCCATAGACGACTCCGAGATCAAGGAGTGGATAAAATTCGTCCCATATTCCGATGACATCACATCATTCAACTTATAAAAATTATGAGAAAATTATTTACAGCCGGCAGCGTGGGGCTGCTGATGATCGGCCTTGCGGCCTGTTCGGGAGGCGACGGCAACGGAAGGGCCTCACACCGCGGAGAGCGGCTTATGACGCATGAGATAGGCCGGATCGACTCGGTGACGGTGAGCAATCTGACGAGCGGAATGGGCAACTTCTTCATGTACGACTCGCTGATATGCTTCGCCGACATGAAAGATGCCAACGTGACCGCCTACAGCGCGGCCGGCGGCGACTCTGTGGCGGCTTTCCTCGGCCGGGGCGGCGGACCGACCGAAATAAACTCTCTCGACCGTGCATGCCCCGTACTGGGCTCGCCGGAGCCGATGTGGATCGTTTTCTCGCGCGAAAACGATATCTACGGATTTTATCCGGCCAGGGATTCGCTGGTGCGTTACGGACGTGTCGGCATACAGCGCATAGCCGATACCTCCGACGCAATGGCTTATGGCGATCCACACAAATATGCCGTGACCGGCGACGAGATGATTATGGTAGGCGATACGGCGTTTCTCGCTCCTGTCGATCCTATGCTTGATGAAACCAATGAGCTTGACGCGGCCCAGCATTTCGCATCGGCACGCACACTGGGCGCTTTCAATCCGCTCACTGCTCAGCTCGACACGCTTTTCGGCCATCTGCCTGAGATCTACTCCAAATATCCGACGCACTATTTCGTCAGTCACAGCGTGACTCCGGCCGGGGCTCCCGGGCGTTATTTCGTCAACTTCGCGGAGGATTCGCTGATACAGTGCATGGAGTATCCCGACCGGCTGGTTTATGAGTTCGGCTACGATGCTCCGGGCGCCGACCGGCAGTATTCGGGCAAGTTTACCTACGACTTCAAGGCTGAATGGGACGACTTCAAGAAGGAGAGAGCTTCCAGAAGCTTCAGCACCGGACTGTATTATGATGCCGCCGACGACATACTGCTGCGCACCGTGACGCTCGACAACGAGAGCGGCCGTACGGTCGTTCAGGCCTATAAGGACGCCGATCTGATCGCCGAGGCCGAGATGCCGGCCTATTTCCAGATCGTAGGCAAGCATGACGGCCGCTACTACGGCGTGCGCCGCCTGCCCGTCAGCGACGAGGAGGAGACGATCTTCACATTCTACTCGTTCTCCCTCGACCCGAAGCCCTGACCGTCTTCTATACTTTGGAAAGGTATGAGACTGTAACTTGACAAATCAATATGAAACATTCATTCTTACCGACAGTCACCATGGCATTCTATGTCATAGCCATGTTGTATTCATGTAGCGATAAGCATGACAATGCCAGATCATACCCGGCACAGGTAAACGAAGGTGAACAATATGCGTTTCATCTTGATGATTCGACGGCCCAGATAGCAAATTATATTCAGATTGCTGATAGCGGCGATTCTTTGAGGCTGGTATATCTCGACGGATCGACAAAAAGCCTATGTGTGTTCAACTTTTCAGATTTCGAAGAAGATTATAAGATAAACATTGCCGCTGAAGGTCCCAATGCTGTGGATCTGCCTAATTCCGGTGGTGTTTATTTTCGAAATGATGACAGTATCTATATTTATGATTGCTTGAACAAGGCGTATCCGATAATGAATTCACATGGATCTGTTGTCGGTAAAATCTCTATTGCAGATTATGATGTAAATAAAGGATACATGCCTCAATTGAGGGCAACTTCCATATCGCCGCTCACCATGGCGGATGGTAAAATACTAATGTCGGGGTATCCTTCCTATGCGGCATCAGATACAGAAGACCCTGCAAGAGTGCCGACAATGGCATTAATTGATACCACAAGTAAGACTATAAGGACTTTTGCTGAATATCCATCGGAGTATAAGACGGTTGATTCAAATAAGTGGAATCCTTTTCTCTACCTTGTTCCCGACTATTGTGTCGGAGACGGGAATGCCGTTGTGGTAAGTTTCCCGGCGTCGGACAGTATAAGAGTCTATAATCTCGATGCACTGACGTATCGATCATATTTCGCGGGTACCGACCGTGATATCGAAATTTCGGAAACTGATAATCCCTACGATGAATCACATTTATACGGAAGCTACGTTTATAAGGGCATAAAGTATGACCGATGGAATGATGTCTATTATCGGGTACTTATCAGGCCGGTGCGTCCGGATATCCGTATCAATGATTATCAAGGGGTCAACGTCCCGCGTCCAATATCAGTGATTGTCCTGGATCATGATTTCAATAAAATAGCTGAAACCGATTTTGATGACTATCATGGCAGCTTTATCCATATGTTCGTATCTCCAAGAGGATTAAGCATACACTCTTATTCGGATGATGACGACTATCTGAAGTTCCGTACGTTCTCCCTCGACCCGAAGCCCTGACTGTAGGCTCCCGTCGGAGGGAAGATTGGTCGGAGACCATACACTACCGTTAACCCCGCCATGGCTTGCGCAGCAGGCCTTGGTGGGGTTAACTGATATCGGCGAGCGGCTTCTTCGCAGATGAGCCGCCAGTGGAGATGTGGCTGTATCTGTCAGAGGGAGCGGTAGAGGGCAATGACGGAGGCGGCGATGCTGTCCCAGTCGTAGGCCGAGAGATCGTAGCTGCGGCGTGCGGGAGCGACGGCGTTGGCGGGATTGCCGGCGGCATCATGGGCGCCGGCATTTATGCGTGCTGCCGCCGTGGTCTTGGCGAGGACAAGGGAGGCGAGGGCGGCGGCATCGCCCGGCGGGAAGAGATCGGATGAAGCGAGCTGCGGCAGGCGGCACGGCTCGATGTCGCTGACTGCCACGTCGAGGCCGTGGCTCATGGCTTCGAGGAGGGCGATGGGGAGGCCCTCGTGGAGCGAGGGCATGACGAAGAGGGCGGCGTCGGCCAGAAGCGCGTGGACGCGCCGGTGGCTGACCGCTCCGGTCATCACTACGCCCTTCTCGGCGGCAAGCCGCCTCAGCGCTTCGGAGTAGGCGGTGGGGTGGTCGGCTCCTCCGGCCACGACGATACGCAGTCCGGCCTCGCGTAGAGCAGGAGCGGTCTCGATAAGGGTATGGAGCCCCTTTTCAGGTACAAGGCGTCCGACGGCTACCACGTATCGGCCCGGCTCGACGCCGAGCGATGCGAGCCACTGACGGTCGGCGGCGTCGGGCGCAGGAGGATTGACGCCGTTGGAAATGGTGAGTATGCGGCAGTGCGATCCGCTGCGGGCGCGCAGCGCTTCGGTGATGGCGGGCGATATGGATATGACGGCGTTGCTGCACGCGAGGGCCGTGCGCTCGCCCAGGCGAAGGGCCATGCGGGCCATGCGTCCCCATTTGGCGCGGCGGTAGTCATGGCCGTGGAGGGTGGTGACCACTTTCATGCCGAGCAGGCGTGCGAGCGGGGCCATGAGCGCCGGACCGCAGGCATGGAGATGCATTATCCGCGCTCCGGCCATGCGTGCCCTGATGACTGCCAGAAATGTGTGTACAATCGTCTCGGTCGACTGCCGACGGGGCGACCACAGGGGGAGTAGCCTCACGCCCCGCCATACGTCAGGCGCGTCAGGCGCCAGGTAGGGGCGGCGGCACATGACTGTCACGTCGGCGCCCATCGCGGCGAGGCGCGGATATAGCTCCTCGCAGTGGGTCTCCACGCCACCCTGTATGCCGGGAAATCCGCGGGTGCCGGCTACGGCGATCTTCATTGCGCTACGATGGCTATGGCCACGTGGGCCGGATCGATCTCCTTCAGACGGTCGACGAGTTCGCGGCGCTTCAGTTGCCCTTTGCCGGCCATGACTAGCAGCGCGCCCGCAGGCGCGTCGATCTGATGGCGCAGCTCGTCGAAATGCATCGGGTCGGGCACCCTGATCACGGCATAGGCTCCGGAGGCGATGATGGCCGACACCTCTGCGGCGAATGCCGGCGATAGCAGCGGATCGTTGTCAGTACTGCCGGCTATGTCGGGAGTGACGACGGCGAGGCCGGAGCGTTCCATGGCCGATGTTAGGGCTCCGAGGGCGGTGTCGGGGGTGTCGATCAGAGCCGCATAGAGGGCGAGCGGTTCATGCCGGTCGGTGATGAGTGAGCGGAGCGCCACGACCCCGGGTCGTGGATCGGTGAGCGACAGGGCTACGGTGCGCTCTTCGAGCCCCCACCGGCGCAGGTCGAACGGATCGAGAAGCGTGTCGCGGCGGCGAAGGGTGAATGCCACTCCCGCGCCGACGAAGCCTGCCATAGCTAATAGCGCCAGCGCCATCACGATCATAGGCCGCTTTTTCGATGGCTTGAGCGAGGTCACAGCCTGGTCGATGATAAATCCCGAGGTGGTCTCGGAGTGGAGCTGCAGCAGAGCGTTCTCGCGCTTCTGCAGGAGGAATGTATATAGTTCGTTCTTGATTGCGTTGTCGCGGAAGAGCTCCATGAACTGCCGCTCATACGCAGGAAGGGCATGGAGATGTGTGTCAAGCTGGCTTGTAGCCCCCTTGCGGCGCTGCTCCGCGTGGCGCGCACCCTCCAGGAGCTGGGTGAATGAGCTGATGATGCTTATACGGAGCTGCTCTATGCGTTGTTCGGCGGCGAGGAGTGCGGTGTTGCCCGGTTTTGCCGACCGCTGCAGCTCCTGCTGGAGCATTACCTGCTCGTTGTAGGCGGCAATGATGGCGTTGGGGCCGCTTTCGGTTCCCGCGCTCGACGACGATCCGGGTATGACGACGGCCGGGAGCAGTCCGGTGTGACCCTCCCGCAGAGTGGCGAGTATCTGCTCGAAGTATGCTATCTCTGCCGTGGTCTTCAGGGTCTCCTCGTGGGAGTCGAGACTCTTTTCGAGAAGGATCGGAGCCTCGTTGCTGATGCTGACGAAGTTGGCCTTGGTCTTGAATTTCTCCACGAGCTTCTCGATTTCGGTCAGCTCGGAGAATATGTCGGCTATGCGTCCGTCGAGAAAGCGGAGCTCGGCCTCGGCGATGGCGTGGGTGCGTTCGAGCCGTTTGAAATTGTATTGCCTCATCACCTCGTCGAGTATCGCCCGTCCGCGCTCACGGCCTACGTCTGTGATCGACAGCGTAATGCCGTCGGCGAGCTTGTCGGCAATGTCGATGATGACTTTTTTATAGAGATTATTGGCGGCCTCCTGCGTGCCGGTGATCACAGCGAGATAACGGCGGTCGGCTCCGCAGACCGATGATGAATCGGCCGATGCGCTCCTGGCCACCGTGATGTCGCCAAGCGGCGTGGAGATGCTCATCGGAAGATATGACGGGCCTGCAGATGTGTTGAACCGTCCGGCTTTTACCGACGCCGACAGTCTGCCGTCGGCGTGAAGCGTCAGTTCGGCCTTTATGGGGATGGTAAGGGTGTCGAGTATGGCAGGCTTCATAGTGACTTTCAGGGGCGCGTCATTGAAGAGGAGCTGTTTGCGCAGTCCGTTGCGCTCCGACAGCTCCGTGTTGAGGCCGAGCGCTACGACGGTGCGCCGCATTACGTCCATGGTGTTGACGAGGAGCAGCTCGTTGTCGACACTGGCTGCAGATGCCCCTCCGATCGAGAAAGTGCGCATCATGGCGGCCATAGGATTGGATTTCTGCACCGGATCCGTCGAGCTGTCCTCAATAAGCATTGTGGCCGTCGACTCATAGCGCGGCTGGGTGATGCAGCAGAAGGCTATGGCCATGGAGGCTATTGCAGCGCATCCCGCCAGGTATATCCAGCGGCGGGAACGGATGGCGCGCATGATGCGGCGCAGATCGATCTCGTTTCTGTCAGGGGTTGTAGCCATGAATAGTGGATGTTTTGACGGCTTCGGGAGCCATTGAACATATCATGCCGAGCATCATCATGCAGTAGAGTCCGGCCGACTGCACGAAAGTGGTGCTCGCTATGTTTTCGATAAAAATGAAGAGTATCGCCGTCCAGGCTACGGCGAACAGCGCCTGACCTCCGGGAAGCAGGCGGCGTATCCTTCTGAGCAGGGTGCCTATGTAGAACCAGAAGGCGGCAAAGAGCAGCAGTCCGGCTATGCCGAACTGGGCAAGCGAGGGATAGAATGCGTCGCAGACAAAGTCGGGCTCCGACGGAGTAAGACCGTAGACGTTGTTGAGCCCATATTCGTAGTAGATTTTTGAATAGTGCACCTCGCCGGACGCATGGCTGGCGAAAGAGGCGAGTCCGCTGCCGAAAGGCACGTGGCTGACCATGATCAGCGCGGCTGCGGCATAGAGCGCGGGGCGCGCCATAGATTCGAGGCCGCCGTTGCGCAGATCGCTTCCCATGTCGATGAAATAGAAGCGGAATTTGCTCCAGCCTACGGCTGCCACAATAATTCCCACCGTCAGACCTGTCAGCAGCTGATAGCGCGTGGGCATAGGCCGACTCCGGCGCAGGTATAATGTCAGGAAATAGAGAGCCACCACGCAGGTGCCGTAGAATTTCGAACGTCCGCACGGCAGCCCCATGGCAAGGAGCAGGAAAGCGGTAGCCCTGTCGCGGGAGGAGATGCGGCCGTCGGGTCCGACAGAGCACAGGAGCCACGTCAGGAAACTCAGCACAGCTGCCAGGCCGACATAGCTTACATGCTGTATGAGGGAATTGACTACCGACTGGCTGAAGCACGATATGACGCATACCGTAGCGGCGTTGACTATGGCTATGGCCCGGAGCAGACGTCGGTCGGAGCCTGTAAGCCGCGGAGCCACGGCCAGAAATACAGCAAAAGGCACGAACGGCTTTAGCTGGATCACATAATCGACAGCGACAGCATAAGCTGTATTGTATCTGACGGCAGTGAGCGAATATGCAGCATAGAGGGCGAGCAGGGCCATTATGACCCACAGGAGCCTGTAGCGGCGCCACGTGCCGTTGACCACGCAGTCGGCCATCGCCAGGCATGCCAGGCATAGCGCCGCCATCTCGTCGACTGGCTTGAGCCACTTCACCGACGGAAGCAGCAGCGCCAGGACAGCGATGAAAATCCATACGCATATGCGGTCAGTCTTCAGCACGGCAGAGGATCGGTATGATGCTTGATCAGTGGACTGCGAGGGCTATCACAAGTGACGCAATGACCGACACGGCTCCCACGATGGTGGATATGACCGAGAGCTTGAAGGCGTTGTTCTGGTTGTAGCGGGAGTTGGCCTGGCGGATGTCGTTGGGTTCCACGATCACTACATCGTTCTGCCTGAGATAGTAGTAGGGCGATGCCGTGATGGCCGGATCTCGCAGGTCGAGCCGAACGTAGCGTGCGCTGTCGGCTTCCTCGCGGATGACGGTGACGTTGTCGCGCCGGCCGTATTCGGTCATGTCGCCGGCCGCGGCGAGAGCGTCGAATATGGAGAACCGTTCGGATGCGACATGTATGCGGTGGGGATTGCGCACCTCGCCCATTACGTTGACATGGAAATTGGTGATGAGCACTCTGACGTTGGGATCCTTGACGTGCTTCCCTATCTGCCGCAGAAGCTTATCGCGCAGCTCGGCCGTGGTAAGGCCGGCCACATGTATGGTGCCGAGTTTCGGGAATGCGATATTGCCGTCTCGGTCGACGAAATAGCTCTGCTGCTGGTTGTCGGTGAGAATGCTGCCTGTGCCGGTGGAGAATGAGGCATTGCTGTTGGGCAGATTGTATTCCGACGTGGCCGCCGGTATGGCTGAGGTGACAATGATCTGCAGCTCGTCCTCGGGCTGTATCGTCACTTTGTAGTCAGCCCGTGATAGAGTGCCCTGGCGGGAATCGCCGAGATTCTCCATGTAGGTGAGATGGCTGGTGGTGTGGCATGCCGCAAGGCTCAGCGCCATGACGGCTGCCGGCGCAAGGCGCCTGAGGGCGGCAAAGATATTTTTCATCGGTTGAATGTGAAATGGCGGTTTTCTGGCGGCGATATCTTTCACCGTCTGATATGATAACGTCGCCTGCATGCCGTTATTGTGGCCTGAGGGATATTTGATCTCCGGCATAACAGGTAGGCCAGGAAGCATAAAAAGCGACCCGGCCTCCTTTCTATCAAGGAAGCCGGGCTGTTTAGCATTTTATGCTGATTGTTTTAGGTAAAAATCTTGTCAAGGATTTAATCTTCGCCGTGTTTTACCACGACGATCGGATTACGATACAGACCTGTTTCAGGCTTTCTTGGCCGCGGGCTTGCGTCCGGGCTTTTTCTTGGCGGGAGCTTTCTCTGCCTCGGGCTCTGCCTGTTTCTGGCGGAGAAGGTGCTCCTCGTTGTAATGTTCGAGGTTCTGGCGCATCGATCCGACCTCCTTGTTGAGCTGCTCTATCTCGCGCTCCTGGTTGCGGATGGTGGTCAGAAGCGAGTTGAGCTCCTCGTTGTCGATGGTCAGGGGGTACTGCTCCTCTACGCGCACGATGAAGTCGGCCAGCACGTTCATATAGTTGGTGAATGCCTGGAACGGCGTGTCGTAGGGCGAGAAGTGGGAGTGTACGGCTCCGTCGGCGAAGTGTTTAGTGGCCATGTAGAAGAAATGGTCGGATGCCTGGAGATAGTTCCAGTCCTGCTTCAGACGGCGGTCGTCGCACAGACGCACGCGCTCAGCTACGGAGTAGAGCTTGTCGAATGCCTCCTGCTGGAGCTTGTTGCCGAGCCATGCCGATGTGTCGCGCGCTTCGTCGGCCCAGGAGATCGGGTGCATTACCGAGAGTTCGCCCACGGCCTTGAGCTTCTGCACGGCTTCCGAAGGTGTCCAGAAGTCGATGCCGCGCTCCTTGGCGAAGCGGGGAAGGGCTTCGAGGAACTGGAAGATGCCGGTATCGCGGTTCTGCATCTCGCCGAAAGTCTCGAGATTCATGAAGAGGTTGATGATCTGCTCGTCGGCGGGGGTCGATGCGATCCAGTCGATATACTTGTCGGCGGTCAGGGGATATGCGTCCCATTCCGGATTGGAGAAACGGAAGGAGATATCGTCGCTGAGCTTGGAGTTCTTGAGCAGGAGCTTGAGCTTGGGTTGCGTGGCGGCGGCGTAGACGTAGTTGGGGCTCTTCCATCCGAGGATGTGCTTGGCGCCCTCGGTGATTACGCCCTTGTAGCCCATGTCGTAGATCTGGGGGGCCATCTCGTCGCAGTAGATGAGCTCGGTGTTGCGGAGCACTTTGGGCTTCACTCCGAAGAGCTGCTCGATCTTGGCGTCGTGGGCCTTGACCTGGGCGGCGAACTCCTCCGGATCGGCGAGCGACGACAGTGAGTGTGCGTAGGTCTCGGCGAGGAACTCGCACTTGCCGGTTTCGGCGAGGCGTTTGAGCAGGTCGATGAATTCAGGCACGTAGTGCTCGAACTGTTCGAGGGCGGTGCCGGTGACCGATATGGCGCAGCGGAAGGCGCCCTTGCTCTCCTCGATCATCTTCAGCAGGCTTTCGGCTGCAGGGATATATGAGTTGCGCGCTATGCGGCTGACGATGTCGTCGTTGGCGAAGTCGTCGTAGTAGTAGTGGTCGTTGCCTATATCGAAGAAGCGGTAGCGCTTGAGGCGAAACGGCTGGTGAATCTGGAAATAGAAACAGATTGCTTTCATGATTATTTCGTGTTTTTTTGTTTTTAAGGTGATGTGGCGCTCAATGCACGTAGCGCTTGTAGATGTCGATCACTTTCTGCCCGGCTTTGTCCCAGGTGATCTTATTGACCTCCTCAAGACCGTCCTGCCGCAGCTGCTCGTACATGGCGGGGTAGGTGATGATAGCGTTCATGGCGTCGGCCATGGCGTCGATATCCCAGTAGTCGGTCTTGATTACATTGTCGAGTATCTCGGCGCATCCGCTCTGCTTGGAGATGATCGAGGGGCATCCCATCTGCATGGCTTCGAGCGGCGATATGCCGAATGGCTCCGATACGGAGGGCATCACGTATACGTCGCTCGCCTTGAGCATCTCGTAGACCTGCTTGCCCCGCTGGAAGCCGGGGAAGTGGAAGCGGTCGGCTATGCCGCGTTCGGCGGCGAGCTGTATCATCTTGTCCATCATGTCGCCGGATCCGGCCATCACGAAGCGCACGTTGTGGTTGTTTTTCAGCACCTTTGCGGCTGCCTCGACGAAGTATTCCGGGCCTTTCTGCATGGTGATGCGGCCAAGGAAGGTGATCACCTTGTCCTTCGACTTGTGTTCGGGCACATCCTTCTGCTCGTCGGTGAGCGGGGTGACGGCGTTGTGCACGGTGGTCACCTTGGCGGGATCGACGCCGTAGTTGTTGATGACGATGTCGCGTGTGTGGTTGCTGACGGTCATGATGTGGTCGGCATGGTTCATGCCGTCCTTCTCGATGCCGAACACCGTGGGGTTGGGCTTGCCGCGCGAGCGGTCAAACTCAGTGGCATGCACGTGGATCACCAGCGGCTTGCCGGTGACCTGCTTGGCGTGGATGCCTGCCGGATATGTCAGCCAGTCGTGGGAGTGGATGATGTCGAAGTCGAGCGTGCGCGCCACCACTCCGGCCACGATGGAGTAGTTGTTGATCTCTTCGAGCAGGTTGTCGGGATAGCGGCCCGAGAATTCGAGGCATCCGAGATCGTTGGTGCGCATGTAGTTGAAGTCGGCGTAGATATGGTCGCGCAGCCGGAAGTAGAGGTCGGGATTCATCAGTTTGCCGATACGCTGCTCTACGTAGTCGCGGTTGACGTCGCGCCATGCGATGGGCACCTGCGAGGCGCCTACGATGTGGGCGAACGACTTGTCCTCGTCGCCGAAAGGCTTTGGTATGACAAATGTGATGTCCATGTCGCCACACTCCCACATTCCTTTTGTGAGTCCGTAGCTGGCGGTGCCGAGTCCGCCGAGGATATGGGGCGGGAATTCCCACCCGAACATTAGAGCTTTCATGGAGCGTTAGAGGGATTACATGTTGAATTTCTTGAGTGTGGTGAGCGTGCGGAGTATCTCAGCGATGTTGGTGACATGACTGATGGCTCCGCGGCCCGAGAACGGCGGATTGCCGTCGTAGAGCTGCGATAGTGATCCGATGCACTGGTTGGTCATCTCGTCCTCG
>CALHWU010000024.1 GCA_938039795.1 uncultured Muribaculaceae bacterium | reverse complement strand
CGGCACCGGCAAGACTGCCGCCTATCTGCTCCCCGTGATCGACATGATCACCTACGGCGACTATCCGCAGGATGCCATCAACTGCATCGTGATGGCTCCCACGCGCGAACTTGCCCAGCAGATCGACCGCCAGATGGAGGGGTTCGGCTACTACATGCCCGTGAGCAGCATCGCCGTCTACGGCGGCGGAACCGGCGAGGAGTTCGGCCGGCAGCAGCGCGGACTGAAAATGGGCGCCGACATTGTGATCGCTACTCCCGGGCGCCTTCTCGCCCACCTTGCAGGTGGTGGAGTCGACCTGTCGAAGGTGTCGTTCTTCATTCTCGACGAGGCTGACCGTATGCTCGACATGGGTTTCTACGATGACATAATGCAGATAGTAAGGCAGCTTCCCAAGGAGCGGCAGACGCTGATGTTCTCGGCGACGATGCCTCCGAAGATACAGCAGCTGGCGGCCACCATACTCAATGATCCCGCCGAGGTGAAGATAGCCGTGTCGCGTCCGACCGACAAGATCAGCCAGTCGGCATTCGTCTGCTACGAGACGCAGAAGACCGATATCCTCAAGCACCTTCTGCGCGAGCGCCATGCGCAGAGGGTCATAGTGTTCGCAGCCTCCAAGCTCAAGGTCAAGGAGCTCGCCCGGACGCTGTCGAAAGCGAAGATCCGCATCGGCGAGATGCATTCCGATCTGGAGCAGTCGGTGCGCGACAACGTGATGCTCGACTTCCGCGCCGGCAATATCGACGTGCTCGTGGCCACCGACATCGTGGCGCGCGGCATAGATATCGACGACATATCGATGGTGGTCAACTACGACGTGCCTCACGAACCGGAGGACTATATACACCGTATCGGACGCACGGCCCGCGCCAACAACGACGGCACGGCGGTGACATTCGTCAGCGAGCGCGATCAGGCGAAGTTCGGAGGCATAGAGCGCTTCCTCGGCTATGAGGTGAGGAAAGAGGAGATGCCCGGAAAGATCGGCGAGGGCCCGGAGTATCGTCCGGAGCGCTGTCAGCGTCAGGGCGGGCAGTCATCGAAGGGCGGCAAGGGACGGGCGAATGCCCAGCATGGCCGCCAGGGTGTTCACAAGTCGGGCAAACGTCAGCCGGTCCGCAAGGAATCCGCCGCCCCTTCTGCAAAGACTCCAGTACAGTCTTCCGCTCCGGCACCGGACGGCACTTCCGCCGATGACGCAGCCAAAAAACGTCGCCGCAGCCACGGACGACGCCAGTGGAGCGGCGCGCGCCGCAAGGGGGACAGCTCCGGAGCCTCCGGCGAGACACCGGCCAATTGACAATAATATCAATCATATCATATGCGAAAACATTTTGTAACGCTCACCGCGGCGCTTATGGCCGCCACGGTGGCTTTCACACCCGAAGCGATGTCACAGCAACGCAAGAATCCGTTTCTCGTGCCTTATGGCACCCAGTTCAACATTCCGCCGTTTGAGAAAATAACCTATGACGACTATCTCCCCGCGATAAAGGAGGGTATAGCACGCCGCGAAAAGGAGGTAGAGGCCATCACGGGTCAGGCTCATGAGCCGACTTTCGCCAACACCGTTCTCGCGCTCGAGAAGTCGGGCGAACTGCTCAACCGCGTGATGATGGTCTTCTCGAGCCTCGACGAAACCAATTCGTCGCCCGAGATGGTGGCCATCAGCGAGGTGGCCTATCCGCTCGTGTCGCAGAGCAGCGACGAGATCATGATGAACTCGCTCCTTTTCGGCCGCGTGGAGCATGTCTATGAAACACGCGACGAAGAGAACCTCAATCCGCAGCAGAAAAGAGCTGTCGAGGAGCTTTACCGCGATTTTGTCAGGGCCGGAGCTAAACTCAATATGGCCGACCAGGCTCGCCTGAAGAAGATCAACTCCCAGCTTACAGAGCTGTATCTGCTCTACAACAAGAATCTGCTCAACGCCACCAACGCCTTCTCCATCGTTGTCGACGATGAGGCCAAGCTCGCCGGCATCCCCGCAAGCAATGTGGCTGTGGCTGCCGAGGAGGCGAAGTCGCGCGGCCTCGATGGCAAGTGGGTGTTCACTCTGCAGGCTCCGAGCCGTCTGCCGCTGCTCCAGTATGCCGACAACCGCGACCTGCGCCGTCAGATGTACGAGGGCTATATCAATCTCGCGTCATCGGGTGAATTCGACAACCGTCCGGTCATACAGAAGATCGTGAAACTGCGCGCTGAAAAGGCCGCTCTGCTCGGCTATCCCGATTATGCGTCATACATGACCGCCAACGTCATGGCCAAGAACCCCGCCAATGCCGAGGGACTGCTCATGAAGATCTGGGAGCCGGCCGTAGAGCGCGTTCACGAGGAGGTGGCCGAGATGCAGGCTCTCTCCGACAAGGAGGGCAATGATTTCAAGATCGCTCCCTGGGATTATTACTACTATGCCGAGAAGGTGCGCCGCCGCGACTAC
>CALHWU010000023.1 GCA_938039795.1 uncultured Muribaculaceae bacterium | reverse complement strand
GCATAAATGCGGCTGCTGTCAGCGCTAACGTGTAAAAACGACGGATTGCTGACACCTTTTACCCCGCCCGTCATCCGGAGTTCCCCCGTCAGTGGATCGAAACTCCATATTTTCACCCCTGCGCTGTCGGAAGGAGAATAGCTCCCCGTCAGAAGCATCACAGGCGTTGACTCTTTCATATCGGCACGTCGCCCGCAGCCGGTCATACACACACCCATTGACACCGCTACAGCTACGGCCGTCAGTTGACTGAATCTATACATTGTAAAAGTATTTTTGATTTCTGTTCTATATAATTTTTCAGGCTTTCGCCTTCGGCTATCCATGCATGTCCCGGCATACCCATGACAAATCTTCCTATTCCATCCTGACTGCTTATCGAGCACCTCAGCTCATACGTGGCGCCATTGCCGTCAGCCTCGCCCAACGGCTGGATCAGAGGACGCGCGATCGGGAATTCCTCCACCATCAGTCTGTAGCCGTAAGTCGAAAGCCTGACTGCGATTTCAGATGCCTTGAATTGCTCGTAGCTCATTCCGAACGGGTCTATATCGAGATTGGTCGTCCCATGGGCGCGGCTCCAGGTCTGTGGCGTCAGTTCCACACTCTCGCACCTCGTGAGCTTGAACAGACGTGTCTTTTTCTCCAGTATGTCGTAGCCGCAGATCGTCCGCCGCTGTTCCCATATCTTGTAGACCTCGACATGACGGTCGTCGCGACTCGACGACGAGGCATAGCCCTTGAGCACAGCCACACGTTTCTCGGCCGCCGCCTTGCGGAGCAGAGCCATATCGGAAGTATCGCGTGCCGTACGCTGTGCCCGCAGTCTTGCGGCGAGCGCCTGGGTCATGGGGACAGTCTTGCCGCTCTGCCTCACATACGCATCCTGCAGTCCGTCGGGTCTCGGCCCCGACTTGAATCTGACCTGACCGAATGTATAGGGTTTCACACGAATCCTTAGCACGTCCTTACCCTCCTTGCTCGTCTCAATGGCGTAAGTGATATCCGACCCGAGAACGTCACCGATAGGATTGGAATTGTCGGCATCGACAAACGCGTCCTCAACCACCGACTGCACATAGCGGCTGTAGGCATCATTGCTCGCCACTTTGATTCTGGACTCCTTGACAAGTTCCCTGATATCGGCATCCAGGCCTTCAGCATAACCGTTGTCATTGACGCCAAGCAGCAGGTCTCCTCCGAGTTCCGAATTAAGATAGCCGCAGACGGTCTTGAGTATCGCCCACTTCTGCACGTCAGGCTCAGCCTCTACTTCCTTGAACCGCCGGCGGTTGACAGGCGGAAAAACGATCGACTTTTTCAGTTCGAGAGTCGACGACTCCTCGCCGTAGAAGGTGCGGTTGGAATCAATCGCAACATACTCGTCGTCCACTCCAAGTTTCTGAGCGATAGATTTCTTGATGTTGTTCAGTTCCGTCTCATTGATTATGCCGATGAGCGAATTGGACGCATCGATCAGCTTGTTGATACTGGCGTCCTGGTTGTCGCGCACTTCAGTAGTGAGCGTCAGCGTCTCAGGATGTCGGTAGCGGTTGAGTTCGCTGATGATGCGCTGCCACAGCACCACATCGGGATTTGAAGCAAGTGATTCGCTCGCCTGGCGCGAAAGTCCATCCACCTCACGGTTGCGGCTGAACGCCACAAGTCTGACCAGATACTGACGCTGCAGCTCCATATATGTCACATCATCGGGCCTGTCCGACATCAGCGCCAGGATATGGGCGGCGGTAATGTACTCAAGCTTTTCAACCGAACCGAAATCTCCGTTACGCAGTATATGGCTCATGAAATTTGCAAGAAGCCTTATACCCCGGGGATCGTCGACCATCTCTCTCAACGGCTCCTGCTCGTCATCGAACGGACAGTTGGCGTTGCAGTCGTTCAGGAAATTATACAGAAAATTGCGGTCGGCATCCTCAGGCTTGAAATTGTCCATTCCGAAACGGTAAGGATAAAACATATCAAACTGGGCGTAGACACGGAGAGGCTGCTGGTCGCTGACATCCTTATACGTCTGCAGACTGATGCTCGTGCCCTCCTCGGCTGCAACGCCCACACTTTCCACATAGTCGGCAGGCACCCCCTCGTACTTGCTGCGGTGTACGGCAACCGTCAGCCCATTACTGAGGCGCCACAGCGTACCTGAATCGCTGCCGAACACCCCGGCATAGATGCCGTCAAACACCTGAGCGCAACTGCTCTTGGCGAGCTGACGGTAAAATGATTCAAGCGCGGGTCTGACATCAAACTTGTTGGAGACATTCTTCTTGTACTTCACACGCATCACATCGCCCACCGCCAGTCCTGGCTCCTCTTCCGGGGCGCCGGGATGCGTCAGTTTCAACAGTGCCGAAAAATCGGGCACCGGTATCGCATCTGTCGGCTGTGAGAAATAACGGAACAGTTCTCCCTTTATCAGCTCATATGCAGGATCAATCGTCATCACCTTTATCCTGTCGCCATCGATGCCTGTCACTTTGACGTAGACCTCCTCGCCATCGTTGTAAATCCGTTTCAGCCTGCGTCCCGAAGGCTTGAAATTCTTCAATCCCTGAAGCATCACATTTGACCGCTTCTGAAAATCGTCAAACGAAGGCTCCGACTTGGTATCGTCTCTGTCAGCCACAATGGTCAGAAGTCCGTCGAGACTGGCGAACGGCGCCCGTTTCATTTTACAGAACTGATCAAGGTTGCAGGCCGCCAGACTGACATCATCGGGCCCGACGGCAAGCGTGCCGCAATGTTCGTAATAAAGAGTACGTGGATCCGTGTCTGGACCGAATTCCGTCCCGTCTGCAAGACGTATGATGAATGTCGGAAGCTGGCTTGCGTCGAGATTGCGTATATTTGACCAGTTGATACGCATACGCGTGATCCGGCGCCGTCGCAGACAGGCCACTGCTATATCCCAGAGTTTCTTGAATGTCTCATCCTTTGTATTCTTCTGAGTCAGCGCAAGCAGATTGAGCATTCCGGTCATATAATAATGGGGCTGATTGCCTGCCTTCAGATCGGCTAATATTGTGGCAGCATACAGACGAAGATATGAAAGACGGTCGATATCATCAGGAAACGGGTGGCTGAACTGATGGCGGTCAAGGCGTTCGGTTATACGGTCAAGCATCCCTTTCATACACTCAAGCGACGACTCATAATCGGGATTATCACGCCTGGGGTCCTCGCTATGATTGTAATTGTAATTCTCAAGGTATTTCAGCAAACCGTCAAAATTGTCAAAAATATAATCTTCCTTAACCTGTAGCCAGAAGGGCGGTTGATTCGATTTTTCCATTATTGTATGAAATTAAAATATTATATGATTATTCGGCAAATGTAGCAAAAAATGCGGGCAGAGTCAAGAGATTCATGTATCTTCAATGATACGTTAGGGACAGACGCAAGCTCTGTTTTATAATTTTTAACACTCAAACCGACTTCACTGACATCCGCTTTGTGTAATTTTGGGTTATTAAAAATGAGCAAATGACCAAGATGCAGTAACAATGAAACGTTTAGCATTAGCACTGATTGCCTCCATATGGGCCATGGCAGCCATGGCAGCCGGGCCAGAAATCACATTTGACACCACTGCTCACGACTGTGGCACGATACGTGCCGACAAGGGTGCTGTAAGCTGGACTTACCGGTTCACTAATACAGGTGACGAGCCGCTCGTCATCATATCAGTCAGCAACGGTGGCTGCGGTTGCACAAAGCCGGCATTCCCGGCACAACCGGTCGCACCGGGCCAATCGGGCGAAATCAAGATCACATTCAACCCCGAGGGACGCCGCGGACAGCTCGACCGTAAAGTGAAAGTGCGCACCAACGCATCCTCCAAGCCCGTAATGCTCTCCTTCAACGGAATGATAATCCCAAAATGACCGAGCAATGTACTGCAAGCATTCTTCCACTTTAAGAATAGCATGGATAGCTGCGGCCATTATCGTTTCATTGGCCGCAGCCGCATCTTCTCGCCCCCGCAAGAAACCGGTCGGCCCCAAAGTCGAGTGGATCGAGAAGATGTACGATTTCGGAGCTTTCGACGAAAGTCTCGGACGTGTGACATGCCGTTTCCAGGCCATCAACACGGGCGACGAACCGCTCGTTGTACTGTCAGCCAGAGCCAATTGCGGCTGCACTCGTCCACAATACGCTCCCGGGCCTGTAGCTCCGGGCGACACACTGACCGTAAGCGTGGCCTACGACGCTTCGGGGCGGCCGGGACGGTTTGAAAAGAAAGTCTATATCGTGACAAATGCCGAGGAACAGTCGACGCTCAGCATCCGGGGCACAGTCATCGGGACATCAAATTCACTGCGCGGACGTTATCCCGTGGAAATCGGCGACATGCGTCTCGGAGCATCGGTGTTGCCTTTCGGCGAACTTAAAAAGGGACGCACAGGCAAGCACACCCTGCGGGCTTACAATGCCTCCCACGACTCGATACATCCTGCAGTCAGCATGCTGCCGTCATACATAAAAGCGATCGTAGAGCCTCCGACAGTGGGCCCGGGAGAGCAGTTTGTGATCTTTGCGACTTTCGACACAGAAAAATGCCCCACATGGGGAGTGGTCACCGACTCAATCTCACTCAGCGACGGCCGTGGCGCCTCTGACATGGCAAGCACTGTAGCCATAATCAAAGAGGATTTCTCCTCGATGTCGATCGAGGATCGAGAGAGAGCCCCTGAAGCGACCTTGAGCCGCACGAGTCTTGATTTCGGACGGATAGAGCGTTCGGCAAAACCGATGGTCATGAACTTCACTGTGACCAATACCGGCAAATCCCTTTTGACTGTCCGCAGGCTTCATACACCCGACAAGGCTGTAAAGGCTACCATCTCGTCCACACGTATCAAACCGGGCAAAGAAGCCACAGTCAGCGTCGCGGTCGATCCTGGCAAGATTGCATCGGACGAGCTTCTCAACGCACGGATCACACTGATCACCAATGCGCCCTCGGCCCCCTCGCAGACAGTCAGGGTAGTGGGCGAACCTATCGGCAAACCTTAACCATCCATTTTCTTCCTACCATGCAACATCCAGAAAACGACCCACGCTACAATGGCCTGACAGTCAATCCGGGAGTTTCGGCGCCCCCTTCGGTCAACCCTTATATGCAGCGTCGCCGACGCAAACCTCTCCCTACGGCCTCGGAAATGGTGGAAGGAATACTCAGAGGCGATGTCACGATGCTTTCGAGAGCAGTCACTCTCGTTGAGAGCCTGATGCCGGAGCATCATGCCATAGCCCAGGAAGTGATAGAAAAGTGTCTCCCCCACTCCGGCCGCTCGCGCCGCATCGGCATCACAGGAGTGCCCGGAGCAGGCAAATCCACATCTATCGACTCTTTCGGACTGCATGTGCTTAAAAGCGGAGGCAAGCTTGCTGTGCTCGCCATCGACCCGTCAAGCGAGCGCACAAAAGGGAGCATTCTCGGCGACAAGACACGCATGGAGCGGCTGGCGCTGCATCCGTCGGCATTCATTCGCCCGAGTCCGTCGGCCGGTTCTCTCGGAGGAGTCGCACGGAAAACGCGCGAAACGATCGTACTCTGCGAAGCCGCAGGCTACAACAATATTTTCGTCGAGACAGTCGGCGTGGGGCAGAGCGAGACTGCCGTACACTCGATGGTCGACTTCTTCCTGCTCATACAGCTCGCGGGCACCGGCGACGAGCTGCAGGGCATCAAACGCGGCATCATGGAAATGGCCGACGGCATAGTCATCAACAAGGCCGACGGCGACAATCTGGAGCGCGCACGCCTTGCACAGGCACAGTTCCGCTCGGCGCTCAGGCTCTTCCCCAAGGCCGCATCGGGCTGGGATCCAGAAGTGCTGACATATTCGGGATATTTCGAACTGGGCATTCCGGAGATCTGGGACATGATCGACCGTTACTTCGCTTTTGTCGACAGAAACGGCTATTTCGAGCGCCGTCGAGCCGAACAGAGCCGCTACTGGATGTACGAGACCATCGACGAACAGTTGCGCGCAAGTTTCTACAACGACCCGGAGATAGAGCATCAGCTCGCGGAGGGCGAACGCCTCGTGCTCGCCAACCGTCAGACATCGTTTGCCGCGGCACGCCACGTGCTTGACTATTATTTCAGCCACTCACACCGGACCGTCAGCGACTGAATCCGCCAGCCGCTGATGACAGGTCATTCGGGATAGAGAAGATAGGGCTTGCGGCGCTCGCGGAAAGCTTCCACATCGTCGGCCCACGACTGGCGGATCTCCTCCGGAGTATCGCCATCCATAATCATACGGCGTATCTCTCCGTTGCCGGTCAGCAGATCAAACATCCTGGTAAAGAATTTTTTCCCGATACCGAGCGAACGGTATGCGTCGACAACATAACTGAAATCGACTCCTCGGGCTATGATCTCCTCGTCGTCGAGCGAGCGCAGATCGCGGCCATGACACACGCGCCCTTTCTGCGGCGGATTCATGGCACCCTTCACGCTGCGGGGAGTGAAACTGAAGGGTCCATTCATATCGGGATGTCCGTAGACCGTAAACGGCATATCCGTGCCGCGCCCGAGGCTGACAGGCGTTCCCTCAAAGTAGCAGGTCGAACCGTAAAGATACACTGCTTTCATATCCTTCAGATTAGGCGACGGGGCAACGGGCAGACGATAGCGTGTGGCATGGGTGTATCCGAGGCACGCCACCACATGAAGCCGCAGCTTGCCGGCACCTTTTATCCATCCCTCGCCTACTGCCATACGGGCCATCTCGCCAAGAGTCAACCCGTGCATCGTCGGCATAGGAAACCGGCCCACGCCTGAGCGGTAAGCCATATCGAGCACAGGGCCATCGACCGTCATGCCGTTGGGGTTGGGACGGTCGAGCACCACAAACTCTTTGCTGTAAGCCGCGGCTGCCTCCATCAGCTCCGCCATGGTGATGTAATAGGTATAGTAGCGCAGTCCTACATCCTGAATATCACATACGATGACGTCGATGCTGTCGAGCGACGCTTTGGACAGCGCTCTGGCTCGCCCGGCTCCGTAAAGCGAGCGCACAGGCAGACCGGTACGCTTATCGGTGGCGTCACTCACCTTGGCACCGGCATCGGCCGTGCCTCTGAATCCATGTTCGGGTGCAAACAGCAACCGCACATCAATGCCGGCGTCGAGCATCACGTCAAGAGTGTGACGCCCGTCGGGCACGACACCGGTATGGTTGCTGAACAGAGCCACTCGCTTGCCGCTCAGCATCGGGCCGTAGACTGCTGTGCGCTCTGCCCCGACCGTCACCCTGTCGGATGCGTGTGCGGATGGCGCCGCAAACGCGGCCGCTACAGCCGCTACAAATATAAACGTCAGTATTCGTCGTATCATAATTCCAATGTCAGTTGAGAGTCAGAAAGAAGTCTGAACGTCAATCTGTGCAGCGGCGATGGCCCGTTGGCCTCAATAGCCGCACGATGTGCTTTTGTAGGATACCCCTTGTTGATATCCCATCCGTAGACGGGATATTGCCGGTGGAGTGAACGCATGATCTCGTCGCGGTGAGTCTTCGCCAGAATCGACGCAGCTGCGATATTGGCAAACCGGCCGTCGCCCTTGACAAAAGTCCTACACTCCCTGTCGCGCCATCGGGTAAACCTGTTGCCATCGACTATCACAGCTCCGGGTTCAGTCCGGAGCATATCGAGCGCACGATGCATTGCAAGAATCGACGCCCGAAGTATGTTGATTCTGTCTATCTCCTGATTATCCACTTCGGCAACTGCCCATGCCACTGCCTCCCGCTCAATTATCGGCCGGAGCTGGTCTCTCTGACGCTCGGTGAGTTTCTTTGAATCGTTGAGCAGCGGATGACTGAAATCATCGGGGAGAATCACTGCAGCAGCCACGACGGGCCCGGCAAGACACCCTCGGCCGGCTTCGTCGCAACCGGCCTCATGCCTTCCCGGCTGAAAACACGGCGGAAGCGGATTATTCAATAAAGCCGTAGCCAAAGCCCTGTCTGTTAACTATGTTCCTGCCGTATTCTCCCAGCTTCTTACGCAGTCGGGATATATTGGTGTCGACCGCTCTCTCCGATATGCCATCCTCCTCCCATGCTTCATGCTGTATCTCGGCCCGCTCGAAAAATTGGTTACGGTGGCGCAGGAACATGGCCAGGATAAGGTATTCCGTGCGGGTGAGCATCAGCGGAGCGCCTTCTATCGTCACGGTGCCCACTCCGAAATCCACTGTCAGGCCTTTGTAGCGCATGATATTGCTCATGCGTCGCGCCGACATGACACGGCGTCTGCGCAATACCGAACGTATGCGCGCCACAAGTTCACGCGTCGAAAACGGTTTCTGTATGAAATCATCAGCGCCGGCGTCAAGACCGTTCACAACATTGTCCTCCGAAGCACGGGCCGTCAGCAGTATGATCGGGAGATTGGCCGTTTCAGAATTTTCCCGGACTTCTCTCGTGAACTTTATGCCATTGAAATCCGCATCCATCATATCGACCAGCAGAAGATTGTAATCGGAGAGAGTCCGCTGCATGGCTGCATGACAGTCGTGCTCCACATCGACCTTGAATCCTTCGTTCTCGAACTTGAACTGAAGTAATTCGCAGGCAAGGCAATCAGCGTCAACTATCAATATGCGGTCAGACATTTTTGGTTTTGGTTATCGGAAATAACAACATGATGAATGGACATCGCCGACTTTTCAGCCATTGGCTGCGTCAAGACGCCCCGATCTGAAAAACGCATTAAAGATAGGCAATAAAACTACAGCACGACGCACGCGTAACCGAATTGAAGCGTTTTTGTGACTGCATTTTAACCATCGCAGATCAAGCCACCTTGCTTCTCACCTGTTCACGCACTGCATCCACCACATTTATGATATAGTCGCCGGTCTTCTCGAGATTAGCCACCAGATCCATATAGTATATGCCTGCCTGATACTCGTAATGGCGTCCGTTGATATTCTCGATATTCGACGTGCGCAGCTGGTTGCGGAAATTGTTGATCTCGCGCTCGCGGTTGTAGCTGACGATGATCTCCTGCTCGCGGGCGTTGTCCATGTCGGAGAGGAGTGTGACCATATTGCTCATGGCGTTCTCCACATAGCCGAACATGGTGTCGAGATTGGTATAAATCTCCTCATTAAAGTCGATATGGCTCTGCTGCTTGCGTATCAGTATCTTGCCCGCGCCCAGACAGCAGTCGGCTATGCTCTCAATCTCGCTGACTATGCGCAGCATGGCGGCGATCTTCAGCTTGCCCTCGTTTGACAGACGTCCTTCGGAGCACCGGTTTAGGTAGTGGGCTATCTCGATCTCCATGCGGTCGGAGATATCCTCATATTTTTCAAGCCGCGAGAACGAGTTGTTGAACTCCTCCGTGCCCTCCTTTGTATGGACAAGAGTCTGGGCCATGCCTATCATCCGCTGGACGCGTTCGGCAAACACCGCGATCTCCTTCTCAGCCTGGGCGATATTCAGCTCCGATGCATTCATCAGACCGCCGGATATAAACTTGAGCTGGAATTCCTCGTCCTCTTTGTGCTTGGTGGGGACAAGCTTCATGACGATCTTCACATACAGATTGGTCATCCATATCATCACCGAGAGATTGATCAGATTGAAGACCGTATGGAATATCGAAAGACCGATCGACACGCTCATCTGCATCTGGCCGACCTGCGCCACCACGGGATGACTGTCGGGAAGAGAGCCGTCGAAAAGATGATTGTAGACCTCAGGATCAGTAGCCTCTATATGGTTGACAAAACCCTGAAGAGCTGCCGGATCCCCCTGCCCGAGGGCTTCTGTCAGCCAGGCGTTGAAATGCACGAAGGGGAAATAAAGCGCCAGCACCCATACCGTTCCCAGCAGATTGAAAAGAAGATGGCCCATCGCCGTGCGTTTGGCCGCGACATTACCGCTCATCGAAGCCAGTATAGGCGTGATCGTTGTACCGATATTGCTGCCGAGCACAAGCGCGCAGGCCAGATTGAAGTCGATCCATCCCTTGGAACACATTATAAGAGTGATGGCGAATGTCGCCGCCGACGACTGTATGACCATCGTCAGAATGATACCTACCGCAACGAATATCAGCACCGACAGATAGCCCATTGAAGCGTAACGCTGCAGGAAAGCGAACATTTCAGGGTTGCTCTGCAGGTCAGGGACATAATGGCTTATCAGGTCAAGCCCCATAAAGAGGAAAGCGAATCCTATCAGAAACTCGCCGATCGACTTATTGCGCCCGCTTTTGGTGAACAGCAAGGGGATCGAGAGACCTATCAGCGGCAACACGAAAGCAGAGATGTTGACCTTGAAGCCGAACAGAGCTATAACCCATGCCGTAAATGTAGTACCCACATTGGCGCCCATGATGACAGCCATAGACTGGGCCAGCGACATAAGTCCTGCGTTAACGAAGCTCACCACCATCACCGTACTCGCAGAGGAACTCTGGATAAGAGCCGTGATAGCGAAACCTGTCAGTGTACCCGTGAAGCGGTTGCGGGTCATGGCGGAGAGGATGTTGCGCAGGCGGTCACCCGCAGCTTTCTGAAGCCCTTCGCTCATCACTTTCATGCCATAAAGGAAAAGCCCGACAGCTCCGAGCAGCCCCAGAAAGTCCAAAAAACTATAGTTCATTATGTCTGAATATATGGTTTGCAGGTCGGCCCGGCTTACTGACGCATAAGCGTCGCCGCATCCTTCCTGCCGCAAAGATAATTTAATTTTCGGAAAAAACTACGCCATGCCGCATGTTTTTATCATCATTGATGTGTCATGGTCTCCTTTGCTATTCGGGATATTATTCCTAACTTAGCGGAAAAATTGGAGATTATGCAACGACGACTCTTCCTGATTGACGCCTATGCGCTGATATATCGCGCATATTATGCGATGATACGCTCGCCGCGTATCACTTCGAAAGGGTTGAACACTTCGGCCGTGTTCGGTTTTATCAATACCCTCAACGAAGTGCTCAACAAGGAACAGCCTACACACATAGCGGTATGTTTCGACCCGTCAGGGCCGACTTTCCGCCACGAAGCGTTCGAAGAATACAAGGCTCAGCGCGAAAAGCAGCCCGAGGACATCACCCAGTCAGTGCCATGGATCAAAAGGATACTCAATGCCATGCACATTCCTGTGGTGGAAGTAGACGGCTACGAGGCCGACGACGTCATAGGCACTCTGGCACAGATGGCCGACAAAGACGGATACGACACCTATATGATGACTCCCGACAAGGATTACGGCCAGCTTGTGACTGACCGCATCAGGATGTATCGGCCTGCGCTGCGCGGAGAAGGATTCGAGATAAGAGGGCCCGGAGAAGTGTGCGAGCGCTACGGCATAGAGAGTCCGCGGCAGATCATCGATCTGCTTGCGCTTGAAGGCGACGTCTCCGACAATATAACCGGTTGCCCCGGCATCGGCGAGAAGACGGCGTCTAAACTCATCCAAGTGTACGGTTCGGTAGAGAATCTTATCGCCAACAGTGCACAGCTGACCGGGGCCACACGGCGTCGGGTGGAGGAGCACCAGCAGCAGATTGTGTTCTCAAAATTTCTTGCGACGATCAAGACCGATGTACCACTGCCTCCCGACATCAGGCCCGACAAACTGTCGCGCACGGAACCCGATTATGAAGCTCTGGCTGAAATCTACCGCGAGCTGGAATTCCGCACTTTCCTCAAACGCATGGAGAGCGCGGGTCAACTCACACCCGCCCGACAGCCTTTCCCCGCATCCCAACCCGAAGGATATATCGGCTCGCTTTTCGACGAGCCGGAAACATCGGCAGCGACAGACATGTCGACCGCCGCTCACGACTATGTCTGTATAACGGATACCGAGAGCCTGCATGCGGCTGTCGACCGAGCCATTGCGGCCAAGGCGCCTGTAGGCGTCACCGTCTATGCCGCAGGCGAAAGTGCCATGACGGCACAGTGGCTGGGGATAGCCTTCTCCATGTCGGAAGGATCAGCCGTCTATGCGGAGACACCCGGGGAAGACTCTTCGGAGACCCGACACC
>CALHWU010000022.1 GCA_938039795.1 uncultured Muribaculaceae bacterium | reverse complement strand
AGGCAATCCAACCTTTCACGCCCATGCTTTCATAGAAAGCGAGGTTTGGCTTGTAGGCCACAGCATATGGAGCGGTAGCGTCGATGATCTGGCGGTTGAACTCAAATATCGGGTTGTCGCATCTGAGAAGATGCTCCGGGATTTTCTTTATGTCGGGGTCGAGTCCGACGCAGAGAAACGTCTGCTTTCTCTTTATGTTGTCGATTAGCTGCTGTCGTGTCATATTTATGATCGGTTTTGTTGGTTATGTTATAATTCTGATTCTTTCAGCCGCTCCGCATTCTCTGCCACAGTCAGGGCGTCGATTAGATGCTGAATGTCGCCGTCAAGAAAGCCTGCGAGATTGTGTGAGGTGTAATTGATGCGATGGTCTGTCACACGTCCCTGGGGGAAATTATACGTGCGTATTTTAGCGGATCTGTCACCCGTGGAAACGAGCGAGCGTCGACGTGATGCTATCTCGTCATCATATTTCTGCCGCTCGCGATCATATATATATGTGCGGAGTCGTGAAAGTGCCCTCTCTTTGTTTTTGGGCTGATCACGGGTCTCGGTACACTCAATCAGTATCTCTTCAGTTTCGCCGGTATTCGGGTTCTTCCAGGGATAACGCAGCCTAACTCCTGACTCGACCTTATTGACATTCTGTCCGCCGGCTCCGCCGCTTCTGAATGTGTCCCACTTGATATCGCCTTCGTTGATGACCACGTCGAATGGCTCCGCCTCAGGTAGCACGGCCACAGTGGCGGCAGATGTGTGGATGCGGCCTTGAGTTTCGGTTGCAGGCACCCGCTGTACGCGGTGTACTCCGCTCTCATATTTGAGGGTGCCGTAGACATTGTCGCCGCTTACTCTTACCACTGCCTCCTTGAAGCCTCCGGCGGCGCCTTCGTTGGCCGACAACAGTTCGGCTGTCCAGTGTCTTGACTCGATATAGCGGGCATACATCTTAAACAGATCGCCGGCAAAAAGAGCTGCCTCGTCGCCTCCTGTACCGGCGCGCAGCTCAAGGATCGCGTTGCGTCCGTCGGCCGGATCGGCCGGAATCAGGAGAAGCTTTATCTCTTCTTCCATTGACGGCAAGGCCTGTTCGATGGAACTGATCTCGATCTTAGCCCATCCGCGCAGTTCAGGATCGGACTCCGACGACAGGATAGATTTCGCATCGGCGAGATCCGACAGCGTAGCGCGATATCTCCTTGCTGCTTCGGTGAGCTTCTGCAGATCACGATATTCTTTTGACAGACGCACATAGCGCTCCCTGTCAGCGATCACAGCCGGATCGGTGATGAGGGTGGCTGTCTCCTCGAAGCGCGATTCGATGCCGTCGAGCTTGTCAAGTAGAGGGTTTTCTGCCATGCTGAATATCTTGAATTTTTGGCGAAATTAGTAAAATTCCACGAAAATATCAACCGATGAAAGTATTTATGATGAATGCAAAATGTGAAAATAGAATAAAAAACAACGACTGATTGCGCAATATGGCCTTTTTTGGTAATTTTGCATTTCAGTTTTTGAAAAAATCAATTTACTTACATACATAACGTAGATTTATGAACGTAACCATGCAAAAGACTGACGCCGTCAGCGCACGCCTGACGGTGAATGTCGAAGAGAACGATTACAAGGATACCGTTGTCAAGAAGCTCAAGGAGATCGGCCGCACGCACCAGATACCTGGTTTCCGCAAGGGACACGTCGCCATAGCTGACCTGCAGCGCCGTTTCGGAGCCGACGTCACGAGCGATGTGATCAATCACGATGTGTTTGAGGCTGTCATGAAATATATCGATGACAACAAACTCAATGTTCTCGGTCAGCCCGTGCCGGTAGAGGTGAAGGCGCTCGACTTCAAGAAGGAGAAGGATTTTACTTTCGAGTATGATCTCGCTCTCGCGCCCGAACTTGACGTGAAGGTCGACAAAGACGAGCACATACCTTATTATACGATCGAGGTGACCGATGCTATGGTCGACGAACAGGACAAGGCGTTCTGCAAGCGTTTCGGCGCACAGGTTCCCGGCGAGGAGTTTGAGGATGACGCTCTTGTGAAAGGAGCCATCGAACAGCTCGACGAGAACGGAAACGTAATGGAGGTGGACGGAGCGATTCAGGTGACCAACGGCATCATCGCGCCGATGTATTTCAAATCCGACGATCAGAAATCCCTTTTCAAGGGCGCCAAGGTCGGCGACAAGATCACGTTCAATCCGTGGGCTACCTGCAATGGTGACGCGACCGAGCTCTCCTCGATGCTTCAGGTCGACAAATCACGCGTAGCCGACCTTCACAACGATTTCCGTTTCACGATATCGGAGATCATCGTAGTGCGTCCGGCCGAACACAATCAGGAATTCTTCGACCAGGTATTCGGCAAGGACAAGGTCAGCGACGAAAACGGTTACCGCGACGCGATTCGCGAAATGATAGCCCGCGAGCTCAAGCAGAACTCCGAGATGGTGTTCCGTGTATCGGCCCGCAACTATTTCCTCGGCAAGTACGGATCGATGGAGCTCCCGTCGGCTGTTCTCAAAAAGTGGCTCATCATGCGCAACGAAGGTCTCAACGAGAGCAACATCGACGAGGAATACACCCGCATGGAGCCCGATCTCAAATGGCAGCTCATTAAGGAGAGCATAGCTCAGAAACTGCAGGTGAAGATCGAGGAGTCGGATCTCATCGAGATGGCCAAGGGCATCGCTGCACGTCAGTTTGCCCAGTATGGCATGACCAACATGGACGATGAGACTCTCACCAATTATGCTAAAAACATATTGGCCGACAAAAACTACCGTCCGCGTCTGGTAGAGCAGTGTGGCGACTTCAAGCTCTTCCAGGGCATAGAGAACGGTGTCACTCTCGACAGCGAGACTGTCAGCCTCGACAAATTCAAGGAGATCGCATCGGCTCTCTGAGCATCTGCGGTCTGATCAGATAAAACTGTTACCGGGCAGGATCCTTCTGACTAAAGTCAAGAGGGATCCTGCCCCTTTTCTGACCGGTCGTCACCTCTCTGATATGCTCCAAAGCAGCCGGCGGCTCAAAAAATAAGTCCGAAACTTGCAAAAGAGGCAAAATCTTACTAACTTTGATAAAGAATTTTCAAAGAAAAAACAGATTGAACAGAGAGTATATGAAAAATGATTTCAGAGATTATGCCGTGAAACATCTCGGCATGAACCCGCTCGCACTTGACAAATACGCCTCGACCATAACGTCGAGCTACATATCTCCCACCATCATCGAGGAGCGTCAGCTCAACGTGGCCCAGATGGATGTCTTCTCCCGACTGATGATGGACCGTATAATTTTCCTCGGCACTGATGTTAATGATTATACAGCCAATGTCATCCAGGCTCAGCTTCTTTATCTTGACTCGGCGGATCCTGGCAAAGACATTAGCATATATATCAATTCGCCGGGCGGCTCGGTATATGCAGGACTCGGAATATATGATACGATGCAGTACGTATCGAGCGATGTGGCTACCATATGCACCGGAATGGCGGCCTCGATGGCGGCCGTGCTTCTTGTCGCCGGAGCGAAAGGCAAGCGTTTTGCCTTGCGTCATTCGCGCGTGATGATCCATCAGCCTATGGGAGGAGCTCAG
>CALHWU010000021.1 GCA_938039795.1 uncultured Muribaculaceae bacterium | reverse complement strand
GCGCGCAGCAGGTCGGGGTTGCGGCTGATGCGCGAGCATCCGGCGATAAGAAGCGCTGTGATGAGTATGATTGGTAGCCGTGTCATTCTGAATGGTATTGTGAGGCAAAGTTAAGCATTTCGTGATACTGTGCAAACTTTGCGGCACAAACAGAGGCGCCGCGGCAAAACCTTGAGCTTTGCCACGGCGCCTTAATCGTATGCGGAGGGAGGATTACTCTTTTGCTTCGCCCTCAGGCATCAGCCAACGGTCGAGCCAGCGGAAGAATACGCGCTGCCAGAGCACGGAATTCTGCGGCTTGAGGATCCAGTGGTTTTCGTCGGGGAATATGAGCATTTCGGCCGGTATGCCGCGGAGCTTGGCGGCGTTGAATGCCATCATGCCCTGCGAGGCGAGGATGCGGAAGTCGTATTCGCCGTGGGTGACGAGTATCGGGGTGTCCCATTTGTCGACGAAACGGTGGGGAGAGTTGGCAAACGAACGCTGGGCGGCGGCGTTGCTCTTGTCCCAGAACGGGCCTCCGAGATCCCAGTTGGCAAACCACATTTCCTCGGTCTCAAGATACTGTGCGTCGGTGTTGAATATGCCTGCGTGGGCCACGAAAGCGGCGAAGCGGCCGTCGTGGTTGCCGGCAAGCCAGTAGACGGAGAAGCCGCCGTAGCTTGCGCCCACGGCGCCGATGCGCTTGGCGTCGATGTATGATTCACGCTTCATGTCGTCGACGGCGCTGAGGTAGTCCTTCATGTTCTGGCCGCCGTAGTCCTTGGAGATCTGGGCGTTCCATTCGGTGCCGAAGCCGGGCAGGCCGCGGCGGTTGGGAGCGATGACGATATAGCCGTGGGCCGCCATGAGGGCGAGGTTCCAGCGGTAGCTGAAGAACTGGCTGACGGCCGACTGCGGGCCGCCCTGGCAGTAGAGCAGCGCGGGATAGGTCTTGGTGCTGTCGAAGTCGGCAGGATAAAGCACCCATGTGGTCATGAGCTTGCCGTCGGTGGTGGGCACCATGCGTTTCACCACTTTGGGCATGTCGATCGACGCCAGGAGGGCGGTGTTGACGTTGGTGAGCTGCTTGATCTCTCCGTCTTTCACAGCCAGGATCTCGTTAGGCTCCACCATGGAGTGGCGCATCGTCAGCAGGGTACCGTCGGCGAGGGGAGAGAGCGACTCGTAGTCATACTGGCCCTCGGCAACCACCTTCACCTCGCGGGTGTCGACTGAGATTCTGAACACCGGGGTGACGCCGTCCTTGGGGGCGATGAAGTAGATCGACCGTGAGTCGGTGTTCCATGCGATAGCATCGGCGGTGTAGTCCCAGTCGACTGTGAGATCGGTCTTGGCGCCGGTGGCCAGATCGAGAGTGAATATGCGGTTTTTGTCCGACTCGTATCCGTCGTGCTCCATGCTGAGCCATGCGAGGGTTTTGCCGTCGGGGCTGAATGCGGGCTGGGTGTCGTAGCCCATCATGCCTTCGGTCAGATTGACGGTCGAGGCGCTTTCAAGATCGTAGAGATATAGGTCGGAGTTGGTCGATAGGGCATATTCCATGCCGGTTTTCTTGCGCGACACGTAGACGAGCTTCTTGCCGTCGGGGCTCCATGCAAACGATTCGATGCCGCCGAACGGTTTCATCGGGGCCTCGTAAGGTTCGCCGTCCATGATGTCGGTGACGTCGGTCAGTTTGTCGCCGTCAAATCTGGCGATGAACGGATGGGGCACTTCGGTTACCCACTCGTCCCAGTGCTTGTACATCAGATCGTCGATGATGCGTCCGGTGGCCATGGGGAGGTCGGGATATACATCCTTGGCCGTGCGGGCATATTTCACGTTGGCGATCATCACCACCCGGCTTCCGTCGGGCGAGAAGAGAAAGCCGCCGATGCCCCCCTCGACGGAACTGATGGCCTTGCGGCCGCTGCCGTCGGCGTTCATCACCCAGAGCTGGGGCGCGCCCTCCACGGGGCTCATGAAGGCGATGCGCTGGCCGCCGTCGATCCATACGGCGCCGTTCTCCGATTCGGGGGTCGCCGTCAGACGCTGCGCCTCCGATCCGTCGGCGTTCATTACGTATAGGTCGAGATTGCTCCTGTTGTCCTCCACGCTCTCGTAGCTGACGCCGTAGAGCACCTTCTTTCCGTCGGGCGATACGTTCGGAGCCGACACGCGGCCGAAGGCTTCGAGCACTTCGGTGGTGTAGGCGCGGCCCTCGGGCCGGAAATCCGACTTGTCAATCACTTTGCCGCCGTCGGTCGTGGGATTCTGACCGCAGCCTGCAAGAAGTGCCGTTGCCATAATTGCAATGATTGGTTGTTTCATAAAAAGTTATTTTTTTCTTGGATATAATTGTTCTATCAGGTCGGGGCGATGGATGCGCCTCAGGGAGTCGATGATCTCGCGCCGGTAGGTATGGTCATACCAGAAGAAATAGCGGCGCTGGGCCAGCTTTTCGTCGCGGGTGCGGGCGCAGCTGACCGGTTTGCCGGTGTAGGGGTGCACGCCCGAATAGTAGATCTCCGTGCTGACGGTCATCGGCGTAGGCGTGAAGTCCTGCACCTGTTCGAGATGGAAGTCGAGCTCCTTGGTCTTCACGGCGAGCTCGGCCATGTCGGCCTCGGTGCATCCGGGATGGCTCGATATGAAGTAGGGTATCAGCTGCTGGCGCAGTCCGCACCGGCGGTTGGTCGCGTCGAATATGCGCTTGAAGGCGTGGAATTGCTCGAACGGAGGCTTTCTCATCACTTCAAGTACGCGCGGCTCGGTATGCTCCGGCGCCACTTTCAGGCGCCCCGAGACGTGGCGCTCTATCAGTTCCTCGTTATAGAGGCGGTTGGTGGCGTCGGTCAGCTTGTCGCCGGTAGGATGCATAGAGAGATCGTAGCGTACGCCGCTTCCGATGAATGATTTCTTGACGCCCGGCAGGCGGTCGACGGCGCGGTAGATTTCGAGAAGCGGCCCGTGGTCGGTGTTGAGATTCGGGCATGGAGCCGGATGCAGGCATGATGGCCGCAGACATCTGGCGCAGACCGACTGGTCGCGGCCGCGCATGCCGTACATGTTGGCCGACGGCCCCCCCAGATCGCTTATGTAGCCCTTGAAATCGGGCATCCGGGTGACAGCCTCGGCCTCGCGCAATATCGACTCCTTGCTTCGCGAGGCTATGAATTTGCCCTGATGGGCCGAGATGGTGCAGAAAGCGCATCCGCCGAAGCATCCGCGGTGCATGTTGATCGAGTGGCGTATCATCTCGTAGGCCGGAATTGTCTTCCCCTTGTAGCGCGGATGGGGGAGGCGTGTATACGGCAGGTCGAACGACGCGTCGATCTCCTCTGTAGTCATCGGCGGATACATAGGGTTGACGCGTACGGCTCTGTCGCCGTAGCGCTGCCATATGGTCGCGCCGTGCATGCGGTTGCTCTGCTGCTCGATATGCCTGAAGTTGGCCGACTGTGCCTTTCGGTCGGCGAGGCACTCCTCCCAGCTGTGGAGTATGATGTTGTCGGCGTCGGGCTGCGGCATGTCGGCCGCTGCGACTGTCAGCGCCGTCTGCGGCAGATCGGTCAGCTCGGAGATCTTGCGTCCGGAGTCGAGCGCGCGGGCTATCTCAACGGTCGTCTTCTCGCCCATGCCGTAGACGAGCAGGTCGGCCTTGGCGTCGAGCAGTATCGAGGGGCGCAGACGGTCCTGCCAGTAGTCGTAGTGCGACAGCCGGCGCAGCGATCCCTCGATCCCTCCGAGCACTATGGGCACGTCGGGCCACAGCCGGCGCAGTATCTCCGTGTATACGATGCTGGGATAGTCGGGCCGTGCTCCGTGGCGGCCGCCTGGTGTATATGCATCGTCGCTCCGCAGGCGCCGGTTGGCCGTGTAATGGTTGACCATCGAGTCCATGGCGCCGGGCGATACCCCGAAGAAGAGCCTCGGGCGTCCGAGCTTCCTGAAGTCGCGCAGATCGTCGCGCCAGTTGGGCTGCGGCACGATAGCCACACGGTATCCCTCGTGCTCAAGAATACGGCCTATCACAGCGGCGCCGAACGACGGATGGTCTACATATGCGTCGCCCGAAAATATTATTACATCGGCCTCGTCCCAGCCGCGCAGTTTCATGTCTTTTGCCGAAGTCGGCAGGAATCTCCTCAAATCAAAGGCAGGGTCAGTCATCAGGCGGTCTCCTCTTTTTGTTTAAGCAATTCCTCCATCTTGAGCACCTCGTCGCGCAGACGGGCGATTTCAGCATCGCTGCTCCCCTCGGCGTCGGCGAGGAACTGGTTGCACACGGCGATATGGGCGTAGAGACGCGAATATGTGCCGTAAATGTTGCCGTTGGTGGCGTCGTACGTATTGGTAACGAGGTCATAGATGCCGTCGTCTTTCCAGATCCATATGCACTCGTCGGTGGGGAATTCGTTCATCATGAACAGCGCGCGGGTGTATTGTCCGCGACCGTTGTCGAGACCCGAGATAATCGACGATCCGGGGCCTTCCTGACCTGAGGTGGCCATGATCTGATAGCACTGCATGGCCTCGTTGACGAGGATGGTTGAGCTTTCAGGCGATTCGAGATTGGGGTCGATGGGTTCGAGGTCGAGGTCGCCCACACACGAGGTGAGGCCAAGGCCGAGAGCCATGCCGCCAAGCATCAGATATTTAGTGATATTCATTGTTATCATTGAGTTTTAAGATTCAACCTTTGATTAGAATGTGGCGACGAGGCCCAGTGAATAGGTGGTCGAGCGCGGGTAGACGCTGTTGTCGATTCCGCCGAACACTTCGGGGTCAACACCTTTGTATTTGGTGATCACGAAGGGGTTCTGCACGGCGCCGAACAGACGCAGGCGAAGGTTGCCCTTGATGAGGTTGTCCCAGGTGTAGCCGAGAGTGATATTGTCGCAGCGAACGAACGAGGCGTTGCGCAGATAATAGTCGCTCATGTAGCGGGGCTGGTCGAAGTAGTAATCGTTTTTCACGAGGTTGTTGAGACCATAGGCGAAGAGGTCGTTATAGACGGCCTTGGTAGAGAGCACGTTGTTGTAGACATAGTTGCCGATCGAAGCGCGGATGTTGAAACCGAGGTCCCAGTTTTTCCAGCGGAA
>CALHWU010000020.1 GCA_938039795.1 uncultured Muribaculaceae bacterium | reverse complement strand
GGCTGAAAGCTGTGATATGGCTGCAAGCGGTATGCAGCGTTGCTGGCCGGTGGTGTTGTTATACAGTTCACGCAGCTGGTCGTAGAGAGTCTTTTGCCGCGACTGATATGACTCTGCGGGCAGGTCTTCCGACTGTATGAGCCGTGTGCGGGCCATTACTTAAGGTGCCGACCCCGGCTCCGACCGACGGGTTATCTCCTCCAGAAGAGCGCGGGCACTGGATGGGGAGCCGGTGGACTCATAGAGAGATATGGCCTGTGCTGCCATGAAGTCAAGCAGCGTAGGATAATATACAAGTTGCCGTCTGTCGGCGGATATGATACCGGAATATGATCTTGTCGGCTCATCCGACAGCATTTTCGGATCGGCCATCGCTTCCGTTATCAGGCGGTCTATTTCAGCCTTGAATTGTTCGCCGCTCCATTCCGAAATATCGTCGGGGAGGGGAGTCAGTGGAAGCTCTCTGAGGTCAAACATCCACCGGTCGTCCGAATAATAGTCGGCATACATGCGTGCTGTCAGCATATACATGATCGCATGGCAAGGAGGGTCGGTGATCAGCGGAGTGATGCTGTCGGCCATGGCGATGGCTTTCTTTATGCTGTCGGGATCAATGGCCGTGCGTGCAAGCTGCAGATTGATAAACTGATGGATCGCTTCTTTGAAATCTGATGATTTGAGTGCCTTGTCAAGATTCGTTTCAGCATTTGCGGCTACTTGGGCCGGAAAAGCGAAGTCGGGCTTACGGTCGTTCATGGCTAAAATTTGCAGGCTGCAGAGCATGAGCGCCGCAGCCGTGATGATTTGTCGGATGTTGATCATAGAAAGTCGGTTTTGTGGTGACCGAAATGTATATGTCCCGGCTTAATGCCCCGGAGGCAGTATGGATAGTCAGCGTTTTTTGCCGTGCGAGCCTCGGCGGTGTTTGTCCATCAGGTTGCGGTTGAAGTCGCGTTCGGCGTTTTTGAGCTCATAAAGCTGGCGAGGAGTAAGAATCTGCTTGAATTTCGGAAAATAGCTCCGCTCAATAGCTGCCTCCTTGGTGCGTATCTCAAACTGGGCTTCGGCCGCTTTCTCATATTCGGTGTCAGTCACCTTTTCGCCGTTTTTCCTGATGTTACGCTCAAGCTGGCGCATCTCATGGTTGAGGCGTCCTATCTCGGCATCCATCTGTTCGTAGACGGGAGTGAATTCCGCTTTCTGCTTGTTGTCGAGTTTGAGCTTGTCGGCGATATATTCTGATTTATACCGGCGCATTTCTTCAAACCATTTCTGTCGCTGTCGTCCGCCGTCGGTCTGTGCACTTGCCGTGACAGCCGCCGCTATCGCCAGCATGAGGATCAGTAGTATTCTCTTCATTATTATCCGTGTTTTATTCAGAGGTTTTTAAGCGATGCGGGCTGGAAGCCCTCTTCATACAGGTCGTTGTAAAGATCATCCGGCTCCATTCCGTCCATGCAGTAGTCGCTCATGAATGAATCGTCGGCCATAGCTTCAGCCAGAACGGGACTGCTCCCCGGCATCATTACGTCGCTTGACGACCTGATCATGTCAAACATGTTCATCATGCACCACACCCCGAGAAACATTGCTGCCAGATACACGTAGGGGCGCACTTTTTGCCAGAAACTGGTGTGCATTATATGGCCGTTGGCTGAAGCCTTGGCTTCAGTCTCCCACGGCTGCTCGGGCAAAGACGCCTCCATGCGGCGTGTGAAGTCCTCGAAGTAACCTTCGGGTGTGGTCATGCCGTCGCGATGGCCAGCCTTTTCAAGTATGTCGTCTATCTTCTGTTTCATAGTTATTGTTTAGACGTCGTTATTGTGCGGTGGTTTAATCGTTGTCGGCGAAAAAACGCTCTATTTTTTTTACTGCATGGTGATACGATGCCTTCAGGGCTCCTTCCGAGGTGCCGAGTATCTCCGACATCTGTTCGTAAGACATCTCGTCATAGTAACGCATGTTGAAGACAATGCGCTGTTTCTCAGGGAGAGTGGCTATGGCCTCGCGAAGCTTCCGCAGTGTCTCGTCGCCATCGGTAAATGTGTCGGCTTCGATAGCGTTGATAAGCATGGAAGCCTCGTCGTCAATAGATACATTGAGGCGCCTGCGCTCTTTTTCGAGGAAAGTCAGACTCTCGTTGATGGCTATCTTATAGAGCCAAGTCGAAAGTTTTGCCTGTCCTCTGAAAGCGTCGATGGAACTCCACGCTTTCATGAACGTGTTCTGCAGCAGATCGTTGGCGTCATCGTGGCTTTCGACCATGCGTCGTATCTGCCGGTAGAGCGGCTCGGAATATCGGCGTATCACCTCGCCGAATGCGGCCCGACACTCCTCCGGATTCTGAAGGCGCGCAGTGAGGTCGCTATCGTTGCTGGCTGAGGATCTGTCGGTCATTTTTTTGTTGATTATTCATTTTGTCGCTGTAAAATTAGCCAATCTTTTTTAACTTTGCACTATTAATAAATCCTAACGCCTGAAAAAGTCATGACCGGAACACCCTATAGACTTCTCTCTCTGCCTCCCGATCTCGTCGGAAGCTTTCATTCAGTGACCGACCTCAATTCGCCGGAATGGTACTGCACATCGGATCCTGCCGGCATCAAGGTAGGATCAGGAGGCGGCACGGCATGGCTTGTCGACAGCTGGCTCAAGGATACCAGGGGCGCGTCGATGTCCGATCCGAAGATCATCATACATGCCGGAGGCCAAAGTCGTCGGCTCCCTGCTTATGCTCCTGTCGGGAAGATCCTGACTCCTGTGCCTGTGTTCAGATGGGAGCGCGGACAGCTTATCGACCAGACTCTGCTATCGCTACAGATGCCCCTTTATGAGCGCATCCTCGCCTCAGCTCCGGCTTCGCTGCCTACACTCATTGCAAGCGGCGACGTTTATATACGGGCCGAGAAGCCGCTGACCGAAATACCTGAGGCCGACGTGGTATGCTACGGACTATGGGTTGACGCCTCGCTGGCGACTCATCACGGAGTGTTCGTATCCTCGCGTTCCACCCCGTCAGAACTCGACTTCATGCTTCAGAAGCCCTCGCTCGACAGGCTTGAAGAGCTCTCGCGCTCCCATATGTTCCTGATGGATATCGGCATATGGCTTCTCTCTGACAGAGCGATGAAGCTGCTGCGCAAACGTTCGACTGACGAAAATGGCTGTATCGGATTCTATGATCTGTATTCCGACTTCGGACGCGCACTCGGCAGTCATCCTACAGTGGCGGATCCGGAGGTCAACAGGCTTTCGGTAGCCATCCTTCCGTTGCCAGGAGGGGAATTCTATCACTTCGGTACGTCGCGCGAACTTCTTTCGTCGACTCTCGCGCTACAGAATAAGGTTGTGGATCAGCGCAAGATACTTCAGCGCAAGGTCAAGGCCAATCCTTCGCTATTCGTGCAGAATGCCCTGATGGGTTACCGTCTGTCGTCGGCCAACGACAATGTGTGGGTCGAGAATTCTTCGGTGCCGGCATCATGGACTCTCCGCTCCAACCATATAATCACCGGCGTGCCCGACAATAAATGGGATCTCGATGTGCCGGCAGGTGTGTGTGTGGATATTGTGCCTGTAGGTGACAATTCATGGGCCGTGCGCCCCTATGGTCTTGACGATCCGATGCGCGGCGACCTCGATTCACCGGATACGGTATGGATGGGACGTCCGTTTGCCGAGTGGCGCAGCAGTCGGGAAGTGTCGATTGAAGGCGCCGATATCCAGGCTTCCCCGATATTCCCTGTAGTCGACAATATCGACGATATGGGATTGGTGCTTCAATGGATGATGACCGGAGGCGCTGAGGGCCGCGGCCGGGAGATATGGCTCAACGCCGAGCGTCTGTCGGCCGACCAGATTTCGGCGCGTGCCAATCTGACACGCCTGTTCAGGCAGCGCAACGAATACCTTAAAGCCAATCTCGAATACCTTGCGTGGAATTACGAGAAAAGTGTCTTCTATCAGCTTGATCTCAATGATGTAGCTTCGCGTTTTGTCACTCTCGGCATTGAGAAGCCCGCATTGCTTTCTGAAGACTCCGGGACGATGAACCGTATACGCAACTATATGGTGCGCTCGCGTATTGACTCGATGGCCGGACGCGACGGCGCCCGCGAAGAGGGGGAGGCGTTCGAGCTGCTGCGCGACGAGATACTCTCGGAACTGAAAGGACGCCGACCGCATCCGCGCCTAAATGTGTATTCCGACCAGATAGTGTGGGGCCGCAGCCCGGTCAGAATAGACCTCGCCGGAGGATGGACCGATACGCCGCCGTATTCGCTGTATGCCGGCGGAGCAGTAGTGAATATCGCTATCGAGCTTAACGGCCAGCAGCCTCTGCAGGTCTACGTGAAGCCGTCGGCCGACTACCGTATCGTCCTCCGCTCGATAGATCTCGGGGCCTCGGAGATCGTTGAGGATTTCGAACGGCTTGCGAGCTACCATACGGTCGGCTCTCCGTTCTCCATCCCTAAGGCTGCGCTGACTCTTGCAGGATTCCGTCCACGCACATCGTCAGACACTTTGCAGGAATTCCTGCATGATTTCGGTTCCGGACTGGAGATAACGCTCCTTTCGGCCATACCGGCCGGCTCAGGCCTCGGCACGAGTTCAATACTCGCCGCAACCGTACTCGGCGCCCTGTCGGAATTCTGCGGCATAGGCTGGGATGCCGGTGAGATCTCCCACCGCACTCTCGCCCTTGAGCAGCTGCTGACTACGGGCGGAGGCTGGCAGGACCAGTATGGCGGAGTACTCGGCGGAGTGAAACTGCTCCGCACCGACGAGGGAATAACGCAACGGCCTTCGGTCAGCTGGCTTCCGTCGCAGATCTTCACCTCCACGGAGTTCCGTCCCTGTCATTTGCTCTATTACACGGGCCTGACCCGCACCGCCAAGGGTATACTCGCCGAGATCGTGCGCGGAATGTTCCTCAATTCCAACAGCCATCTGTCGATACTCTCGGAGATGCGGTCTCATGCGCTTGCCACGGCCGAGGCCATACAGCGCAATGATTTCCAGCTATATGGCCGGATGATCGCGAAAACATGGAGCCAGAACAAGCGCCTCGATTCAGGCACCGAACCGCCAGCCGTGGCCGACATCGTCAGCCGTGTTGCTGATCTCACGCTCGGATACAAGCTTCCGGGAGCCGGCGGCGGAGGGTATCTCTATATGGTGGCCAAGGATCCGGAGGCAGCTGCACGCATACGCCGTATTCTCACCGAATGTCCGCCAAATCCGCGCGCACGCTTCGTGGAGATGACACTGTCCGATACCGGTTTCCAGGTGTCGCGTTCCTGACCGGATTCTTATTCTGGATCCATCCGTCAGGCTGCCGGAGTGACGTCAGGCTACGAGGCGCCGGGTCGGCGACCACTGCCGCATGAGCCACGTGAGCAGGCATGATGCAGCGAAGGCTGTGACGGCCATGAGAAGCAGCCGTCCGACGGGCGCCATTCCGGCGATGTCAAACAGGTCGTAGGCCACGAATACGAAGAAGAAGTGGCAGAGATAAACTCCGAAAGTCAGCGACGCGAGGCGGCCGAGCCATGGCCGCGGGCGCAACCGCAGCCGGCTGAATGCGACAAGCACCGGGAATGTCATCATGAACACGTTGATACCCGTGAAGTAATAGATGATCTCAAGGTATGAATAGTCGCCCGGATAAAGCTCCTGCAACTTCAGGTATCCGAAGAATGTGATGCAATAGCCGGCGATGAACATCGGCACGCATATCGCGGCCGTCTTCGCTCCGCTCCACTGCAGCGGCCACCGGCGGATATAATATGCAAGAAGCATATAGCCGAAGAAGCCGCTGACGTAGTAGAACGTTCCGTAGGCATTCCAGTCGCACGCTCCGAAGATCTCCATTGATCCGAAATTGCCGGTATAGCCCACTGCCGGAGCCAGAAGCTTTATGTAGGGCAGCAACAGGGTGAATCCCCAGATCGTCAGCAGCAGACGGACGTCGCGCCGCGATGCGCGATGCAGCCACGGGCTTATGACGGGAATAATGAAGTAGAGGCCCACAAGCATATAGAGATACCAGAGCGGGACTGTGTCGAAATTGAAATTGACAGTCATCAGGCATATTTTATGCCAGAGTCCGCTCCATGTATAGGATGCAGTGTCGACAGTCGGATTGGCCGATCCCGGATTGGCGTGGCCGAAATACAGATAGAAGGCTACCGGAAGCACCAGCGACCAGAATATGAGCGCCGGCAATATGCGCCCTATCCTCCGGCGATAGAACTGGCCTAAGCTCAGCCCCTCTGGCGACGGGAGGAGAAGGATGGCGGTCATCATGACGAACAGCGGTACGCTCGGCCGCGTCAGAGTGCCTACGGCCACGCCGGTGACGAATGCGGTGCGGTCCGAATCGAATGCTCCCACAAACGGATCGGTGCAGTGAGCGATGACTACGAGCAGACATGCCACGATCTTGAGTGCGTCGACCCAGGCGATGCGCTCTGTGACCGGAGTGATGTTTGATGACAGGTTCATATCAGTCCAAGTATTTCTTCGAAAGCGTTGTGAGGTTTGATAAATATTGTATCGGCCGATTTTTTCAGCCATGTGATCTGTTTTTTTGCATAGACACGGGTGTTTTTGGCTATACGTGCTATGGCGGTGTCGCGGTCCATCACGCCGTCAAACCATGCGAACATCTCTTTCAGTCCTACGGTGTTGAGCGAGTTGTATTGACGCAGCGGATAGACGCGCCGTGCTTCCTCTTCCAGTCCGGCCTCCATCATCATATCTACGCGCCGGTTGATGCGTCCGAACAGCTCTTCGCGCTCCATGCAGAGAGCTGTCCTGATTATACGAAACGGCCGTCGGCGCCGCTGGCCCGTCAGCAGCGAGGAATAAGGGACGCCGGCCTGCATGCTGACCTCTATGGCATGAATCATCCTCTTGTGGTTCGCACGGTCTACTTTTTCCCAGTAATCCGGATCGAGCTGGCGAAGCCGCCGCTCCACAGCCTCTATGCCACCCTCTTCCATGATCGCGTAGGCCTGACGGCGTATCTCCGGATCGATGTCGGGCAGCCGGTCGATCCCGTCGGTCAGCGCGTCGACATACATCATCGAGCCGCCGCATACTATGGCCACGTCACTCTTCTGCCAGATTCCCGGCAGTATCGAAAGAGCCTCCTCCTCGAAGCGTGCGGCGCTGTAATAGTCGGCCAGACCGAGAGTGCCGACAAGATGATGTCGCACTTCGGCAAGCATTTCCCGGGTCGGGGCGGCGGTGACTATGGGTATGTCGCGGTAAAGCTGGCGCGAGTCGGCCGATATGATATCGGTCGACAGTTCTTTTGCCAGACTCATGGCCAGGGCCGACTTGCCTGAGGCAGTCGGCCCTGTGATTACAAGGAGTGTCTTTTCCAAGGCGCTCTCGGTTTAGTTCGGGTGTCAGCGCTGGTCGCCTACAAGGCGGGCTATCTCTACGATCACCTGCGAGGCTTTCTCCATGGCGCGCACCGGCACGAACTCAAACTTTCCGTGAAAATTAAGGCCGCCAGCAAATATGTTGGGGCAGGGAAGACCCTTGAACGAAAGCTGCGCTCCGTCAGTGCCTCCGCGTATAGGCACGACTTTAGGTGTTACCCCCGCAAGTTTCATCGCTTTCTCGGCGATCTCGATGATGTGCATCACCGGCTCTATCTTCTCGCGCATGTTGTAGTACTGGTCGCGTATGTCGAGGCTCGCGCAGTCGGGGAATTCGTGATTTATCTTGCGTGTGAGATGCTCGAACTCCTTCTTGCGGCGCTCGAAGCGGTCGCGGTCGTGGTCGCGGATGATGTATGTGAGCACGGTCTTCTCCACAGTGCCCTCGATCGAGGTCAGATGATAGAAACCTTCATATCCTTCGGTATGCTCCGGAGTCTCCCAGCGCGGAAGCATGATGGCAAACTGCAGGGCGATACGCATGGAGTTGATCATCTTGTGTTTTGCCGAACCGGGATGCACATTGCGTCCGGCAAAGGTCACTTTAGCCACTGCGGCGTTGAAATTCTCATATTCCAGTTCACCGATTTCTCCGCCGTCGATGGTATAAGCCCAGTCGGCGCCGAAACGATCCACGTCGAATTTGTGTGCTCCCTGTCCGATCTCCTCGTCGGGATTGAAAGCGATGCGGATGCGTCCGTGAGGAATGTCGGGATTGTTCTGCAGATAGTCGATGGCGGTTATGATCTCGGCGATTCCCGCTTTGTCATCAGCTCCGAGAAGGGTCGTGCCGTCTGTTACAATTAGGTCGTCGCCCACATAGTGATCCATTTCCGGAAAATCCTTCGGAGAAAGTACGATCCCTTTGGCTGCATTTAGAGTGATGTCGCCTCCGGGATAGTTTTCGACAATCCGCGGATTGACGTTGTGGCCCGATGCGTCGGGCGATGTGTCGAGATGGGCAATGAATCCTACCGTAGGAGCGTTTTCATAGCCGGGAGTAGCCGGCAGTGTAGCCATCAGGTAGCCGTTTTCGTCGAGAGTGATTTCAGTGAGGCCCATGGCCTTTAATTCCTCTTCGAGGCTTTGGGCAAAAATCATCTGTCCCGGTGTCGAAGGGGTCATGTTGGTAAGTTCGTCGCTCTGCGTGTCATATTTCACATAGCGAAGGAATCGGTCAACAACAGTCATTCTTATGTAATGGATTTAAGACAATAATTTATCAGTTGATAAGGGGAAGTATGGAGTATGTCACAAAAGTAGTGATTTTTTTGTCAGGAGAGGGGTGTATTGCGAAAAAAAATGCGTAGATTTGCGAAAAATCTATGGTCGGCATGGAACAAAATGCCGTCGGCCGGTGTTTATATCAATGAAGTTTAATTCTAATCAGCAATTCATACAGAAATGAAACCATTACCTATCATTCTGGCAGTGCTCGGCGGCGCTATCGCAGGAGCTACAGTAGGACTTCTTTTCGCTCCCGAAAAGGGAGAGACCACCCGTGATGAGATCGTGAAATATCTCCGTAGCAAAGGCATTAAGCTTCACCGCAACAAGATCGAGGAGCTGGCCGACGAGATAGCTGAAGAGATCAAGAAATAAACACGGTTGAACCCAAAGAGAACAGCTATATGAGCACTACTGGAATACTTTATTCTTTCATCGGCGGCGCCATTGTGGGAGCCGCAGCGGCTCTGCTCCTCGCTCCTGAGAAAGGGGAGAATACACGCCGTCGCATCAAGGAACTTCTCCAGCAGAAAGGTATCCTATGCACCGATAATGAGATCGACGCCCTTGTGGAGCAGCTCACTGAGGAAATGGACGCCAAATAAGGTTTGGCGGTCTTTAATCCCAAGAATATCGCGCGCAGACCGGCAGTCGGAGTCCTTAAATTCCCGGCCGCCGGTCTGAACGTGTGGTTTTGTCGCGGATGCCTATTGCAGAACGGCAGACTACGGTTTGATAGAACGGCTTGAAAGATATGTCGTGCCAAAGCACTCATTCAAAAAACAATGAACGATAAAGAAAACAACTATACGCGGCTCTGGCAACAGGCCAAGGCTTATTTTGAGAACGGACTCGAGTATGCCAAGCTTACGGCTGCCGAGAAGCTGACGATGCTTATCACCGGACTGGCTGTGGCTGCCGGAGCATTTGTCCTCGGCATCATATTCCTGTTTTTCCTCACTATCGCCATAGCGCAATGGATTGCGCCCTCAATCGGACTCGGGTGGGCATACGCACTGATGGGTGTATTCTATCTTTTGCTTGTTGTGTTGTTGGTGGTGCTGTGCAAGCCGTTGATCATGAATCCGGTAGCAAGGTTTATTTCACGACTGTTCCTTAAATGACCCCGACTTATTATGAACACGAATACTCTTGATGCCCATAAGCAGCCGCAGGATCCGGCCAAACCCTGGAAAGGTTATACCATTGACGAATTGCGATATCAGCAGGCGTATACGGCAGTGAGGATGCAGATCGACCGTCAGAAACTGTTTTCCACGGTCTCTCAGATGAGAGGCGGCATGATGTCACTGAAAGGCACCGGACTGCTCGGCAGGATGCTCAGCAATCTGTCGTACGTCGATTATGCATTCATGGCATTCAGGATCGGCCGTCAGGTATTCCGACTGTTCAGACGCCGCTGAATATGCGGCCGGGTCTGCGCTTCATTTGAAATTTTTACGGTCGGACGACGGTATGCCGTCCGGCCGCTTGTTGTCAAATATCTCATACAACCAATCGTTATGAATGACTATATGGAAGTGAAAATGGTCATAACTCCATTTTCAGAAGATTATTCCGATATTCTCGCCGCTTCGCTTGCAGACGCCGGATTTGAAAGCTTTGTGACGGACGATGACGGACTTACGGCTTATGTGAAAAAAGAACTTTATGACCCTGACAGCGTAGACGCTGTCATTGCCTCCTGGCCCTATCCTTGCCGGCTGCAGCTGTGTCAGGCTCTTGCGATAGAAGGACGCGACTGGAATCATGAGTGGGAGAAAAACTATTTCAAACCTATAGTCATTGGTGACGAGTGTGTGGTGCACAGTTCATTCCACACTGGCTATCAGCAGTGCAGGTATGATATAGCCATAGACCCGAAGATGGCTTTCGGTACCGGTCACCATGCCACGACATCTCTGATAGTCAGGCGGCTGCTTTCGATGCCCCTTGACGGACTCAAAGTGATAGATATGGGCACCGGCACCGGCATTCTTGCAATTCTTGCTCACATGCGCGGCGCCGGCAATGTCGTGGCTGTGGAGATCGATCCGATGGCGTGCGAGAATACCAGGGAGAACGTGGCGCTCAACGGTTGTGCCGATATTGATGTGCGCTTGGGTGATGTGACGTCAATCAGAGATATCTGCGACGCCGATCTTCTGCTTGCCAACATCAACCGTAATGTCATAACTGCTGATCTTCCGGCTTATGCCGCCGCCATGAAGAGTGGCGGTCAGCTGATTTTCAGTGGATTCTATGAGGCGGATGTGGCTGTAGTGGAAGAAGCTGCAAAGGCGTGTGGTCTCAGGATTGCCGATACCACTTCGCGTGACGGATGGGCAAGCGTGCGCTTCACTAAAATGTGAAGCGCATCGTTCAGTTTCCGAATGACAGGGAGGTGTAGAAGCGGGTTGCGCCGCCTGTCGACATCCCGTTGCCAAACTGCAGTCTGATATATCCGTTGTCGGTCGTGAACCATGTGGCCAGATAGCCGCCGTTGGGGTATGTCAGCGTAACCGGAGCGCCGTATGCGTTCACCAGATCGCGATAGACATAGTTATAGCGCGAAGGATCATAGACCGAAGTGCTGTAGACGAATTCCGATCCCATCAGTCCTGACGGCCCGTAATAAAGTGTCGCGTCGGGCCACAGATAATTGAGCTGACTGACATTGCGGAGATACACCATGTTGTCACCGTAGCCGTCGACAGTATACCCGTTGCCATACAGGTAGTCGAGGCTGAGACCGAAGGTTGTGCCGAACGATATGCCGAGGACTGTGCGGATAGCCGGA
>CALHWU010000019.1 GCA_938039795.1 uncultured Muribaculaceae bacterium | reverse complement strand
CCCGCCATAAAGGCTATCCACGCCGGTCTGGAGTGCGGACTCTTCCTTGAGAAGTTCCCCCACCTCGACATGGTGTCGTTCGGTCCCACGCTGCAGGGTGTCCACTCTCCTTCGGAGCGGATGTATATCCCCGCTGTAGAGCGTTTCTACGGCCAGCTCAAGCTGACGCTGCAGAAGGTCGCCGATCTGAAGAAATAACACCGGCCACAACCCATAAAATCTGCGCCCGCGGAAGCTTATCCTTCCGCGGGCGCAGTGTTTGTCAGCTATCGTAGCTATCTTAGCTCTTAAAAATAAGCGTGCGCGATCCGTCGCTGTTCACTCTGATCTCCACCCGCAGGGTGTCGTCGGGCAGCAGCGGCTCTATCCGTTCGGCCCATTCGAGGAAGCAGAGCGAGCCGGAGTAGAAGTAGTCGTCGAGACCGAGATCGAGAGCCTCCTCCATGCTGTCGATGCGGTATAGATCGAAGTGGTAGATCGGTTCAGGCATCGAGCCGCGATATTCATTGATGATGGCGAATGTAGGCGAGGCTGTCATGTCGTCGGCCACGCCCAGCCTCCGGCACAGGGCCGATATCAGCGTGGTCTTGCCAGCCCCCATCTCGCCGTCGAAAGCCACCACTGTGGCTCTCCGCTGTCGCAGTTCGTCGGCCAGGCGTGCCGCTGCGCTGTCGAGGTGGGCGAGTGTAGGTATCTCTATTGTAGTCATGTCGTTTTGGGTATGAGTGTCACTAAAGGCACGAGCATCTCCTCCATCGAGATGCCGCCGTGCTGGAATGTCCCGCGGTAATATTGCGCGTAATGGTTGAAATTGTTGGGATATGCGAAGAAGTCGCGTCCGGTGGCGAACACGTATTCCTCGCCGATGCGTTTTACGGGCAGCCCTATATCGGCCGGACGGTCGGCCACCATCACCTCCCGGGCGTTGTAGTCCATGCCGCGGCCCGCTTTGTAGCGGAGGTTGGTGGTGAGCGTGCGGTCGCCGACGATGCGCTGCGGCGTGGTCACGCGGATGGTGCCGTGGTCGGTGGCGAGCACCACCTTGCGGCCTGTGGCGGCCATGCGGCTGAACATTTCGAGCGTGGGGGAGTGGCGCAGCCACGACTCGGTGATCGAGAGATATGCTGCGTCAGTGGAGGCGAGTTCGCGCACGGTGCGCGATTCGGTGCGGGCGTGCGACAGCATGTCGATGAAGTTTATCACCACGGCGTTGAGCCGGTATGCCTCTTTGTCGGCCATCGAGGCGATGAACTGTTCGCAACCCTCCGAATCGAATATCTTCGAGTAGCTGAATCTTTCGCGAAGCCCGTAGCGTTCGAGTTGCATGGCGAGAAGCCGCTCCTCGGCCGGATTTTTCGACTCCTCCGCGTCCTCCTCCACCCACAGATCGGGCCACCTGCGCTTTATTTCCGAGGGCATCATGCCGGCGAATATGGCGTTGCGGGCATATTGTGTCGAAGTGGGAAGTATAGACATCGAAAGGGTCTCGTCGCTGAAGGTGAAGAGGTTGGTCAGCAGCGATTTCAGCGTCAGCCACTGGTCGAGCCTGAAATTGTCGATCACCACCAGCCATACCGGCTCCTCTTTAATAAGGGGTATCACCCGCGCTCCGATCAGCCCCGGACTCGTCAGCTTCTCGCTGAGCAGAAGCTCACGGTAGTTGCGGCGTATGTATTTTGCGAATACGGAGTTGGCCTCGTCGACCTGCGTGGCCAGGATCGAGGCCATTTCGGCTGTGTCGGCCTGCAGCGTGTGGGTCTGCGCCGATAGTTCCGTCTGCCAGTAGACGAGGCGACGGTAGAGATCTTTCCAGTCATCGAGCGAGGCGCACTGCGCTATCCCTGCCGATATGGCTGCGAACTCGGAGCGGTAGCCCGACGTCGACGTGTCGGCCACCAGCCGGCGCCCGTCGAGTATCTTCTTTATTGACAGCAGTATCTGGTTGGGGTTTACGGGCTTTATCAGGTAGTCGGCTATGCGGGAGCCGATAGCCCGCTCCATGATGTTCTCCTCCTCGCTTTTGGTTATCATGATTACCGGCAGCTGCGGATGCTGCTGCTTGATCTGCTGGAGTGTCTGGAGGCCGGTGATGCCCGGCATATGCTCGTCGAGTATCACCAGATCATAGTCAGAAGCTGCAAGAGCCTCAATGGCGTCGGATCCGGAGCAGACGGTGGCAAGTTCATACCCCTTGCCTTCCAGAAACATTATGTGGGGCCTGAGCATGTCGATCTCGTCATCGGCCCAGAGTATTCGCGGTTGGCGGTTGTTAGTCATTTGAAGCAAAGTTAGTGAAATTCCCGGTAATCGGCAAATCGGGGGGATAGGGGAATAATCGGAACAATCGGAATAATCAGAATAATCAGAGCTATCGGAGCGCAGCCCTCCGATAATTCCGATAATTCTGATTATTCCGATTCTTTCTGATTGCTCTGATTGCTCTGATTGCTTTGATTTCGGCGGTAGTCGAGCCGTGCTCTGGTCATCTGTTCGCGGATGCCGCCATCCTGAAGGAATTGCTCTTGTTGGCGCCGAAGCATCCCGTCGAGCATATATTGCGCCTGCTTGATAAGCGTCAGGGCAAGATTGCATATTTCCTCGATCGAGAGTCTGGGCAGCAATTCACGATATCCCTGCTGGAAATTCTTGCTTGAGGTGTATCCCTTCAGTCGCGCAAGTCTGGGATTTCCGCATTCCGACCAGACTGGCAGTCCGCGAAAATTCAGGAAGTCGAGATAATCGTCGTAGAGTTCGCCAAGACTGGCCCGCGCTACATTTGTGAGCTTGATCTCAGTCTCTTTTGAGGTCGTTGATGCCTCGCTCCCCTCTACGATGTTCTGCTTGCATGAACGGGCCGCCTGTTGCATCTGGTCGGTGGTGCGCGAGGAGGAGGGGATGTATTTGCCGACAAAAAATTCAGTAATGACGGATATCTGTGTGGCTACTTTGTAGACGGTCAGTTGGCGGACATCGCCCCGGCTCTTAAGGAATTTCATGGCAGTAAGGATTATAGATTATCAGAGCTATCAGAATTATCAGAGTTGTCAGAGCTATCGGAGTCGCCCGGATCCTCTCCGATGATTCCGATCTCCTCTGATTGTTCCGATAATTCCGATCCCTCATCCGATCCCTCTGGCTCCTCGGCTCTTCCTCTCAGGTAGTCGTCGAGGGAGAGACCGGCGCCGAGCAGGCGGGTGAAGTCGGGCTGCGAGATGACGATGGGACGGACGTCGGGCGTAAGCCCCGACTCGGGATCGGCAAGAAGCATGGCGAGATAGCGCTCGGCTTCGGCTCGGTCGTTGAAGCCTTTGACGGCGAGCAGTCCGAGGGGGCCGAACTGCATCAGTTCCAGATCGAAGTCGCGCACTTCGAAGGTGGCGAAGTTATAGCTCGCCACATCGTAGAGCAGCTGATTGGGACTGACTGTGTCGACGGCAAATGCGAGCAGAAGCATGTGGGGGGCCGAGTCGTCGTGATCGAACGCTACCGGAGGCACGCTGTCGGCCTCAGCGGCCAGGGCAGAATCAGCTTTAAGTCTTACTGACCAGATCATGCCGCGCACGTTGGCTCCCGTCGAGCTGATCTTGCGTCCGCGGAGGCTCTCGCGCAGCCATCCTGCTGCCAATGGGCTTACGTCGGCTTCAGGGTAGGCTTCGACAAGATCCTTGAGGCGCGAGCGGAATTCCTGAGTGTCGCCTTGCGTGGCATAGGTCAGAGCGTCGATAAAGAGAAATTTAGGCAGAATCGGGCTTGTAGGCCAGTGGGCGGCGGCATACTGGGCGGCGCGGCGCACGGAGTCGTTGTCGTCGGCCAGATAGGCTTCGTAGGCCTCGGCATAGAGCCGTTCCTGACGCGAGTGCATCTCCTTGAGATCGCGCAGATAGTCGGGATTGGCCATGGCGCTTCCGAGCGGTGTGTCGGCAAATTCGCCGGCCATCAGCAGTCGCCAGTGTTCGGCCTCATCGTTGTCGCCGGTGCGGGCAGCCATGAGGTAGAGATTGTGATATAGCTCGGGGCGGTAGATGTTGTCGGGGTACTGGCGGAGGAGCCGGTTCCAGTGGCGGCGTGCCTCGGTGTAGTCGTCAAGCTTGTCCTTCAGGATGAGGCCCATGTTGAAGAGCCCCTCCTGTATGGCTTCGTGGGCTTTGTGGCGCGAAATGCTGTCGGAGGGTATCTGTGCCAGCAGCGATGCGCGCGAGAGTCCGCCTGTCGCTTCGGCGCCTGCTTTTGACGCGTCAGGCGTGGGGGAGGCCGCTGCGCTGTAGGGCACTGCGGCGTCAGTTTCCTCATCGCCGGAAATGCCGGCGAATGTCGCCTTGTCGCGGCGCCGCCAGTTGTCCTCAGGCTTTCGGATACCCCAGCGGCGGCGGAACTCCGCTCGCCCTGACTCGATGGCCTGGCGGTTGTAGAAGTACCACGCGCCCTCCGACTCCTGGCGCGCAAAAGTGGCTGGAGCCGATGCAGCGCTTCCGGCTGTGGGGATGTCGGCCAGATTATCTGCGGCCGCTGCATCGCGGCGCTGGCGCTCCTCCTCTTCGGCTCTGGCCTTGTCGGCCAGGCGCTGCCGCTCGATGATGGCGTCGATGACGGCCAGACGCTCGGCTTCGGGCATATCGGCCAGGCGCAGCAGAGAGTCGTTGAGGCTGACGGTGCGGGAGTAGACGGCGAGCTCGTCGAGCACGTCGCTGCGGTCGCGTATCTGCCTGATGCCTTCGAAATCGTCGGGCAGCAGGGCCACGGCCTCGGCATAGCATGGCTGCGCATGGTCGTAGTCGGCGCGCTCGAAATACAGGCGCCCGAGGGCGAGGCGGGCAAGGGCCATGTCGACTCCGTGCCGCTCCGACCGGTCGGCGGCGAGGGCATAGGAGTGCATGGCCATGGCCGTATCGCCGAGAACCATGTGGATATTTCCGGCGGCATAGTGTATCTGGTCGAGATAGCGGGCGTTGCGGTCGTAGCGTGTCATCCGCGCGAGAGCTTTAAGCTCGCCGCGGAGCTTTTCGGGCGACATGGCGTCGAGGCCCACCGTCTCGCTTCGTCTGATCCGGGCATTGAATCTCATGGAATAGGGCGACGAGGCGCTTCCCTCCACCCGGCGGAAAGCTTCGGCCGCTCCGCTCTTGTCGCCGGCAGCGAGCATCGCCTGACCGAGAAGATAGGTCAGCCGTGTCTTCTGGTAGCCGCGGGCTGTCGAGGCTGCCTGTCGCAGCGGGGCTACGGCTCCCTGCCAGTCGCGCCGTGCCAGAGCCGTTCCCGCGCATGCCAGAGAATACTGATGCTTCAGGTCGGTAGAGGTCAGATCGCTCTCCCTGACGCGTCCGAGCGTGGCCTCGGCCTCGCCGGTCCACCCTTCGGCGATATAGCTGCGGGCCTGCCAGATGCGCGCCTCGGCCACCGTCTCCGGCAGCCATGTGAAATGGTTGGCCACGTACATGAATGTGGTGGCCGCGGGCAGGAACTCGCCGTTCATGTAGCGCGAGCGTGCCAGCAGCATCCAGGCATTGTGGAGATATGGATTGTATTCTTCGCGCTGCATCCACCTGCGGTATTCGGGATCGGAGCGTCGGCCTGCCTGACGGCGCGGCTTCTTCTTTATCGAGCGCAGGCGTATGGCTTTCTGGGCTTTCTCTATCGAGCGGCCGAAGTCGCCCTGCGGCTGCGGGGCTTTAGGGTCGTGGCGCGCCTCGGCGGGATGCACGGGAAGCATGCGGGTGAAGTCGTCGTCGTAGGTCCGCTCCATGTCGCGGAGCGTCTGACGGTAGTGCTCCTCGCCGTTGAACATTATGTTGTAGCGCGTTATGAAGGCCTGATACTGACGGTTGGCGGCGCTGTTCTTGCGGGCCGAGCATCCGGCCGCCGACAGCATCGCCGCGACGGCCGCGATCCATAATAAGAGCTTCGTCAGTCTATGCATGCGGCAAAGTTAGCGAAAAATCGGTAGATTGAAGCCGCTGTTATAGCTAAAATAGCTACATGAAAAAACGAGACCGCCTGCGGCGTCAGCCGCAGGCGGTCTATTATAATTATTTACCTGTAGAAGGCAGATTACATCATGCCGCCCATGCCTCCCATGCCGGGAGCGGGCATTGCGGGCGCAGGATTCTCCTCCTTCTTGTCGGCGATGACACACTCGGTGGTGAGGAACATTCCGGCGATCGAGGCGGCGTTCTCCAGAGCCACGCGGGTCACCTTGGCGGGGTCGATCACGCCGGCGGCCATGAGGTTCTCATATGTGTCGGTGCGGGCGTTGTAGCCGAAGTCGGCCTTGCCGTCCTTTACTTTCTGGACAACCACGGCGCCCTCCACTCCGGCGTTGGCTACGATCTGACGCAGCGGCTCCTCGATGGCGCGCTTCACGATAAGTATGCCGGTGGTCTCGTCGTCATTGTCGCCCTTGAGGCCTTCCAGACGGTCGATGCTGCGGATGTAGGCCACGCCTCCGCCCGGCACGATGCCCTCGGCGATGGCGGCGCGGGTGGCGCTCAGGGCGTCGTCCACGCGGTCTTTCTTCTCCTTCATCTCCACCTCGGAGGGTGCGCCGATATGGAGCACTGCCACTCCGCCGGCGAGCTTGGCCAGACGCTCCTGGAGCTTCTCGCGGTCGTAGTCGGAGGTGGTGGTGGCAATGGCGGAGCGGATCATGTGGGCACGATCCTGGATGGCCTCGGGAGCGCCGTCACCATCGACGATGGTGGTGGTGTCCTTGGTGACCACGATCTGACGGCAATGACCCAGATCTTCCATCTTGGCGTCAGGCAGCTCCATGTTCAGCTGGCTGGAAATGACGGTGCCGCCGGTGAGCACGGCGATATCCTGGAGCATTTCCTTCCGGCGGTCGCCGAAGCCGGGGGCCTTCACGCAGACCACGTTGAAGCGGCCCTGCAGACGGTTCAGCAGCAGCGTTGCCAGAGCGTCGCCCTCCACGTCCTCGGCAATGATCATCAGCTTGCGGCCGGACTTGACGATGGGCTCCAGAATGGGCAGGATCTCCTGAATGGAGGAGATCTTCTTATCGGTGATCAGGACGTAAGCGTCGTCCAGAACGGCCTCCATCTTGTCGGTGTCGGTGACCATGTAGGGGGAGATATAGCCACGGTCGAACTGCATACCCTCGACCACGTCCAGACCGGTCTCGGCGGTCTTACTCTCCTCGATGGTGATGACGCCTTCCTTGCCGACCTTCTCCATGGCCTCGGCGATCAGCTTGCCGATGAATTCGTCACCGCTGGAG
>CALHWU010000018.1 GCA_938039795.1 uncultured Muribaculaceae bacterium | reverse complement strand
CAGGGTAGATCTGAGCGGCACTGACGTCATGAGGAAGCTCGTCATACTGGCGCGCGAAAGCGGCTACGAGGTGAGTCTTTCGGATATCATGGCTACTCCCCTGCTGCCTGAATCGATGTTCGAAGGGTCGGTTGATGAATTCCTGGAAAAAGTAAGATCGCTTGATGATGATTTTGAAGAAAGACGTCGTAAGGCCAAAGTTGACGGAAAGCGTTTCAGGTTTGTCGCCCGCCTCGACAATGGCGCTACATCTGTCGGTCTTGAGCTCGTGGCTTCGGATCATCCTTTCTACAATCTTGAGGGAAGCAATAATGTGATACTGCTTACCACCGAACGTTACCACGATTATCCCATGGTCATCAAAGGTTATGGAGCCGGCGCGGATGTCACGGCGGCCGGAGTGTTTGCCGACATCATAAGCATTGCCAATATCCGTTGATTTTAAGGGAGCCATCCTACGAACGGATGAAAACCATTATTGTAATCGTTGACGGAGCAGCCGATCTGCCTGACGAATCTTTCGGCGGACTTACGCCATTGCAAGCCGCCGATATGCCTGTTGCCGCTGATATAGCCGCGATGTCGGTCACCGGTCGGCTTGTGACATCTCCCGACGGAAGTCCGCCGGGGAGCGAGACGGCGATCATGTCTATTTTAGGCTATGGCAATGATGTGCCGATCAAAGGTAGGGCATGGTTTGAAGCCCTTGGCTTAGAGATGCCCCTCCGCCCTGGATCTACCGTATGGCGATGCAATGTAGTAAGGTCTGATGACGAGGGCCGTGTGACTGATCCGATGCCGGCAGACATAGATGATGCAAGGGCAAGATTTCTGATAGAGTCATCTGTCAGTTTCCCAATTATAAAGGATGCCAGGCATATCAAAGACCTCTCCGGACTGGTGGTGACCGACTCATCGTATAGTGACGATGATTATATTTCTCCATATGATGCTTTTTTATCCTGTGAGGATGGCAGACCATTTCCCGGTCTTCCTCACTGGATGTGGTTATGGTCTCCCGGCAACGTTATCAGTTTACGGCCGTGTCCATATAGAGGCGCTGTCATAGCAGCCACTCCGCTTGTCAGAGGAATAGGCAGAGCCTTGGGTATGAAAGTCAGTCATTCCGAATCTATGACCGGTGACTGCATTACTTCACTTGAGGCAAAAGCAGATACCGCTGTCTGCGCAATAGATGATCCGGATACAGATCTTGTGGTAGTGCATGTGGAAGGCGCCGATACGGCATCACATGCCGGCAGGCCGGATATGAAAAAAGCATTTCTTGAACAGATAGATTCAAGGCTTCTTGCCCCTGTATGGAATAGGGCCAGAACGGGCGGAGTGGCTTTGGTTCTTCTGCCCGATCATGTGACGTCGTGGCATCGGCGTAGTCATACGTCCGACCCGGTTCCTGTCTGTGTATACATCCCGGGAATGCCGGGCGATTCAGTCAGGCGGTTTGATGAAATATCCGTATCTGAAGGATCACTCGGACTGATTCCGTCTTGCAGTCTCCCGCGGATTCTTGATGACTTGCGCAAATGTCAGAAATATGTGCATTAATGACGTCGCTAAACGATTTATTAGCTATTTTTGTTGATATTATATTAAACGTTAAGATATGGCTAACAAAAGAACTCTTAAAAAGCAGATCCGTTATGTCTGCGGCGACTGCGCCGCAGAGTGTGCTATGGCAAGCGAGATCATTCCGGGGATAGATTGCGATAAGCTGACGGATGCGATATGCAGTCTGGCTGCCCTCCAGACTGATGCTTTGTCGAAAGTTAGTTTCAGCTTCGACAAATCGCGTGCCGAATTTGACAACGCAGGCGCCTACCGTAAGGCCCGCTCGGCCTACTATGCGGCTGCTTTCAGGAAACTCCGTGAGGAATTCAACGAGGCTTTGCTCGCGATCGTAAAGGAAATGAATTCAGCTCTTCCCTCCAGAAACGAGACCGGGAAAGTAGAGACGAAATGAATCTAAGCGGCCTCATTCTTAAACTGGCCGGTTGGAAAGTCGACATCACCCAGCCTGATTACCCCAAGTGTATTGTATGTGTGGCTCCGCACACATCCAACTGGGACTTCGTGCTGGGCAAGCTGGCATACGCCTCCGTCAGTCGTAAAGCCGGATTTCTGATGAAGGAATCATGGTTCTTCTTTCCGCTCGGATCCATTTTGCGTGCCATAGGTGGAATTCCTGTACCGCGCAGCAGAAAAAGTGAAAAAGGGTCGCTTGTCAAAGCGATTGTAGAAAAATATAATGATTCCGAACGTCTGACTCTTGCAATAACTCCTGAAGGTACAAGAAGCCGAAACTGCCACTGGCATAGCGGATTTTTACGCATAGCCATGGGCGCTCACATCCCCGTGCTTTTAGGGGCCATCGACTATCCGTCGCGACATATCTATATCACCCGTAGATTTGATCCCACCGGCGATATAGAGGCTGATCTGCTTGAGGTCAAACGTTATTACAGTCAGTTCACCGGACTGTATAAAGACAAATTCTGTACTGCAGATGCCTGAAAACAATCTCAAGATTGCCATTATTCCACACGACATCATAGAGAATGATGCTGCCGCTAACCTTGCAGCGGTAGAAAAACGTTTGTCGGCGGTCGACAGCGACACCGATCTGGTCGTACTGCCTGAAATGTTCAACACCGGGTATGCCAACAGCAGGCAACAGTTGCTTCATAATGCGGAGACTGACGACGGCGTCACGATGCAGACAGTGAGGAAGTGGGCCTCGGCATACAACTTGGCTATATGGGGAGGATTCACCGCTGTCGATAAAGATGAAAATCTATATAACCGCGGATTCATGACCTCACCCGATGGCGTCACCGTGTTCTATGACAAGCGTCATCTTTTCCGTGCCGGTGGTGAACACAAGCTTCTCACTCCCGGCCACAAGCGTTCGCCGATAGTTAGTTTCAGAGGCTGGCGATTGAAGATGTCGATATGCTATGATATCCGTTTTCCAGTATGGAACCGGAGTGTCGCCAATGAATACGATGCGCTTATAGTACCTGCCAACTGGGCTCATTCACGTGTCTTCGCCTGGAAGCACATGCTGCTGGCACGAGCTATCGAGAATCAGGCATATATCATAGGCTGCAACCGTGAGGGATCCGACAGATTCGGCGAATACCCGGCCGGCGATTCATTCGCGTTCAATCACTGGGGCGATGATATCGCCGACCGAATGACCGACGGTCTGATCTATGCTCTCCTTGACGGTCGGCAGCTTGATGTCGACCGCAAGCGGTTCTCTCCATGGATGGATGCCGACCGGTTCGAGATCGAGCTTTGAATGCGTGCGTTATCAGACAGATAGAAGCGAGAGGATCTGTGGTATGACGGCCTCAATGTCGTCGTTGACAATCATTTTTACGTCGCGGTGGACAGATTCGGCATCATAGGCGTCCTGCCTCGCCATTCTTGATCGTGCATCCATTTCATTCATTCCCCTCCCTACGGCTCTTTTGAGCCGTAGCTGGGAAGGAGCCGTGACTTCCCATACTTCATCGACCATTCTGTCTATGCCGCTCTGATACAGGATGGCCGTCTCGATAAAAGCGCGTGATTTCATACGTGTCGATGCCCAGTGGGATATGTCGTCCTTGACAGCTCCATGGACTATACGGTTTAATCTTTCAAGCGCTTCTGAATCTGAAAACACCTTTTCCGCCAGTCGGCGACGGTCGATTTGTCCCTTTTCGACTGCCTCGCTGCATACCTCGCAGGCTATGCGCCGGCGAAGATGCTCGTCAATATCCATTATTTCACGGGCTCTGACATCGCAGTCATAGACCTCATATCCCATAGCTCTCAGCATGCGGGCCACTACGCTTTTGCCGCTTCCGATACCTCCTGAAATAGCTGTAAGAATCATTTATCTTGCGTGTTGCTCGATGATATACTCCACGCTGTCGGGCTCGACCATGACATTGCGGTAAAGTTCAGGCATAGGCGTCAGATGCAGTTTGGCACGCTGCCGGCGGTTGTCGATCGAGTTGAAATCAACAAATGCGCTTACGGGGTAATCGTCATTGTAAAAGCTCATCGGTACAAGGTATGAAACCTCTGCCACCGATGGGAACGTGATCAGACCCGCCCCTTCAGGGATACCTGTCACCTCGATCCTCACTTTTTTCTTCTTTACGATCAAGGGTTCCACCGGCACTGTCACGATCACCCTGTCAGGGATTATTCGCATTCCATCTATCGGTTTTACCGCTACCTCAAACCGAGAGGTATCCCTGAGTCCGGACTTTATGAGTGGCTCGGTAGTCACGGCCGAGACAGACGATGGCAAGCCATTGGGCGCGAAGACTCTGACCGAGTCAATATTGGCCGTTATAGGCCCGCTCAAAACATATTGGAGATCAGTGCGTATGTCGGCGTCGACATCAAGCCTTACCATCACTCCCGGGACTGTCGTGTATCGCAGGCGCAGGGAATCGGGACGCATCGACATGATCTGTACTCCCTGTCCGAAATAATCCCGCAGCCGGCTTTCAAGTTTGGGACGGGGAAGAGCAAACACATTGCCCTCCGTCACATGGTCGAAAAACTTGACGCGCATAGTGGGCATCTTGCCCCACATGTACCGGATTAGCTGGTACCCCTTGCCATGAACCGAGACGTTGATTTCCGAAGGCACGATGCCAAGCATCGTAACGCTGTCGGGGACATTCTCAATCTCCACCGGCACATCGTAGTCGCGCTGTATTTCGGAATCAAGCGACAGGAAAAACCAGAACACGAAAGCCACACATACAAACATAAGATAAAGGAGCAGGTCACGCCCTTTTGAGGAGTGAACGGCTCCTTTAGCCTTGTCGATAATTCGTTTGCAGTCGACCATCGTGTTGACTATCGGGATTTCTGCCGGGCAGTCCGACAGAAGATTATGATGTCGTTACTGTTTTGCGGCTTCGTCGGCCTTGTTCTGATCCTGCGAAGCGTCGGCTGCCGAAGGATATACCGAACCCTTGTCGACACGGATCACAACATCCTTCGCGATCTGGAGGCTGACAATATTGTCATTGATCGAACGTATTTTTCCATAGATGCCGCCGGCAGTAACCACACGGTCACCCTCGCCTATCGATTCACGGAATTTTCTGATCTCTTTCTGTTTTTTCTGCTGCGGACGAATCATGAAAAAATAGAATATCGCGATCAGGAGTACGATCATGATCAGATTCATCGCTCCGGCGCCTTGTCCGCCGTCGGCCTGAAGTGTCAGGAGGTTAAAAATCATTGCTGTATGGTTAAGTTGGTTGGATAATGCAAATATACGAATTATTTTTCAATCAACCATGTTGCAGAGTGGTTGAAATCAGTTTTTATTAAGTTTGCCCTGCTCCTGCAGATAATTTATCACGGAGTAGAGTATGCCGTTGACGAACTGGCCGCTTCTTGGAGTGCTGTAAGCGTTGGCTATCTCAATATACTCATTGAGAGTGACCGGAATAGGTATCAGCGGATAGTTGAGAAGCTCAGCAATGGCCGTCACCATGACTATAAGATCCATGAATGCCATACGCTCAGGATCCCAGGATGTCGAATTGATGAATTTTTCCACGTAGGAGCGATACTCGTCAAAATTGTTGACGGCATCCATGAAGAGCTCGGCGCCGAAGCGTGCGTCCTCCTCGTCCTTGTATTTCGGAAGAAGCTCCACGCATCCTTCCGGTGACGAAGCTATCCGTTTCAGAGTCTTGAGCACGAATGTGCCCATGATCTCGAGGTCGTCGTTCCAATACACCGATTTCGATTCAAGAGCCTCGGCGAGATCATCCGACGGCAGGATGATGTTTTTCATGACCGAGCGCCAGAATTCGCAGTCGGTCTTGTAGTCGGTGGCCGGGGCCTCCATGTAGTCCTTGTAGATCTTTGACTCCATGATCCGGTCAAGCAGGCGCTGGATCATATCGAGATCACCGTCCCAGCTGAACGGGTTTGATTTGAGATATTCGGTCATGTCGTCGCATTCCGCGATCCTGGCCGGAAGCGGATTGTCGATCATCCTCGTGTTGGGGTTGAGGTCTTCGGGAGTCGCCAGGAACTTATGACGGGCATTTTCGATCCTGACATCGCGGAGAGCCGTTATCTCGGCCGGCAGAAGGAGCAGGGCATGATAGAGTTCGTAGGCTTTGTCGAGCGAGGCGGTCAGCGCCTTCGAGGCATCCCGGAGCATATAGCGGTTGTCGCTGAAGCTCTCAAGTGTGGCGACAGCCATCTCCACACCTTTTTCCAGTCCGGTGATGCTGAAATCGGGGTTACGGCGCGCACACTCGACGAATTTCGCGTTTTTAAGCACGACTGTCGGGAGCACGGCTGCCCAGAATTTCACGTCATCGGCCATCTCATGGCTTTTTGATTTGATGTGGTTTTTGTATGCCGACGAATCTGTCAGTGCGAAATATACCGGTTCAATAGCATCGGCCATATCGTCGGGCAATTCATTTTTGCGCAGGATGATCCCCTTTATCTGGTCATCGTCGCGCAGCGCACGCACAAGTTTGCTTGACGTGAGTGCCGGATGGATTGTATGTCCCGCAAGAGGCGAAGTCTGCCGCTGTGAGCCTGCGTTCTGTCCCGACAGCCGCAGTATCATCAGCAGTGTATCGATATAAACCGTGTATGCAAATCTCTTATCTCTTGTTGCCGATTCCGGCGCCGGTTCAATCCTGAACTCGCTTTTAGTGAGCAGATATGAATACAGCATCTGCACAACTTTGATTCTGATCAATACACGATTTATCATGACTATGAATGTACTTGTTCGTTTTTTTGCGCTGCAAAGTTAGAAAATAATTGCCGCCCGAGCCTAATATTATTGATGAAATAACTTTGCCGGGCAGCAATTTTTATAAAAACACGTGCGTGTTATCCTTCGAGATGATTGAACCCTTGCGCTCTGAGGGGCATTTCGGCACCGTCACGGGTCACTAACGCGCACCCGAGGGAATCCGAGGTAATATGCCCTATCACTTTCACGCCATTGATTTCCTTAATCTTTTCATGGCAGTGAAGAGGCACAGTGAACAACAGCTCATAATCCTCTCCGCCGTTGAGAGCTGCAGTCACCAGATTCATATTCAGCTCCTCGGCCATGATCGCGGTCTGGTAATCAATAGGGATGCGGTCCTCGTAGACTCTGCAACCGGTTTTCGATGCATGACAGATATGAAGCAGTTCCGACGAAAGTCCATCGCTGACGTCTATCATCGATGTGGGCTTTATACCGGCCGCCGCAAGCATCGCCACAATATCTTTTCGGGCCTCAGGCTTGAGCTGGCGCTCCACGATGTATTCTTTGCCTTCGAATTTAGGCATGAAATCCTTTACGCCTACAGAAGCGGCTTTCTCGCGTTCAAGAAGCTGCAGGCCCATGTATGCGGCTCCGAGATCTCCTGAAACGCATATCAGATCTGTATCCTTGGCTCCATCACGGCCAACAGCCTCCCCTTTTGCGACATCGCCTATACATGTGATGCTGATCACCAGTCCGGCTCGCGAAGCAGTCGTATCACCGCCGACCAGATCAACGCCATAGATGTCACACGCCAGACGTATGCCGGCATAAAGTTCATCAATGTGTTCTACTGTAAATCTTTTCGATATCCCCAGACTGACAGTGATTTGACGCGGAGTCCCGTTCATGGCGTATATATCGGAAAAGTTCACTACGGCTGCCTTATACCCAAGATGTTTCAGAGGCATATAAGTCAGATCGAAATGCACGCCTTCCAGCAGCATATCTGAGCTTACCAGAACGTCAGTGTCGGGATACGTCAGGACGGCAGCGTCATCGCCTACCGATTTCACTGTCGAAGAGTTTCGGG
>CALHWU010000017.1 GCA_938039795.1 uncultured Muribaculaceae bacterium | reverse complement strand
GTAGGAGCGTGGCAGCGAGGGCCGACGGGAGTTGACTGATGGTCAATGACCGAGGCCGAGCTGCCGCGCGACGACCCAGATGGGCCGTTATCACGACGCCCCTTAATATGCCTCTTAAACGGTCAGGATCTCCTTCTCCTTGGCCGCAAACACATCGTCGATACGCTTCAGATACTTGTCGTGAAGCTTCTGCACGCTTGTCTCGGCGTCCTTCTCCACATCCTCGGGCATACCCTGCTTCACTGCCTTCTTCAGACCGTCGATAGCATCGCGGCGCGCGTTGCGCACCGACACCTTGGCCTGCTCAGCCTCGGCTTTCGACTGCTTCACGAGCTGTTTGCGGCGTTCCTCGGTCAGCGGAGGGATAGCCAGACGTATCACCTCGCCGTTATTCTCCGGCGTGATACCCAGCTCCGAGTTGATGATCGCCTTCTCGATCTCCTTGAACATCTGCTTCTCCCAGGGAGTGATGGCGATCGTGCGCGCATCGGGCACCGACACATTGGCCACCTGCGAGATGGGCACAGCGCTGCCGTAATACTCCACCTTTATGCCGTCGATGATCTTGGGATTGGCCTTGCCTGCGCGGATATGCGCCAGAGCCTCGTCGAGATAAGCCACCGCGAGCTCCATCTTCTCCTCTGCGGGAGTCAAAAAATCTTTGGGTTCCATATATGGTAGTTTGATTAGTTTTTAACACATAGGCCGGTCAGTACACCAGCGTGCCGATCGGCTCGCCGGCTATCACTTTGGCCAGATTGCCGGGCGTATCCATGCAGAACACCACTATCGGCAGACCATTCTCCTTACAGAGGGCCGTAGCCGTCAGATCCATTACCTTCAGGCCGCGGGTATAGACCTCATCATAGCTGATCTCGCTGAATTTCGTGGCCGTAGGATCTTTCTCCGGATCAGCGGTATATATGCCGTCGACGCGCGTACCCTTGAGCATCACATCGGCCTCCACCTCAATGCCGCGCAGAGCGCTGCCGGTGTCGGTGGTGAAGAACGGATTGCCCGTGCCTCCCGCTATTATCGCCACCTCGCCGCGCTGCAGCGCCTCGATGGCCTTCCACTTGCTGTAATGCTCCCCGATCGGAAACATGTTGATGGCCGTGAATACCTTTGCCGGCTGACCCACAGCTTCCAGAGCCGAGCTCAGCGCCAGGGAGTTGATCACGGTCGCAAGCATCCCCATCTGGTCGCCCTTCACGCGGTCGAAGCCGCGCGTGGCGCCCGACAGCCCGCGGAAGATATTGCCTCCGCCGATCACTATCGCCACCTCTACACCCTCGGAGGCTATCTGGTGGATTTGCTCGGCATACTGGCCGAGACGCTCGGTGTCGATGCCGGTGCCCTTGGCTCCGGCGAGCGATTCGCCGCTCAGCTTGAGCAGCACGCGCTGGTATTTCGATCTCATTTCAGCTAACGGTTATATTGTTTCTGCAAAAATAGTCGTTTGCCCTGAATTGTGCAATTCGCGCAGACATTTTCCTTTTGCCCCCTTGCTGGCAATGGAGGCCTGTTCTTGTTATACCCCGACGAAACCTCTCTTGAAGCTACTTAACATCCGAGAGTCGCCGCCTGACCGCTCCAACACTTTGCCGTTTCGTGCAAATCCGCCGAAAAACATTTTGCCGTTTCGTGCGCAATAGGTGATTTTGCGTTAGCTTACAACCAATTAAGCACTCCAATGAATCAAGCCATCTTATGATAAGCCATAAGGACAAGATCTGCCCTATAGAGGTCAAATCATCGGGATATAAGACACACAAATCGCTTGACGAATTCCACCGGAAATTCTCATCGCGGATTCGGGGATATATTCTATGGCAGGAAATCGGCGGGGATAGCCGAGGATTTTGTAATTTTGCGGCCGGAAAATATCTGACTGGAATCTTACACCGGCAAATCGGTGTAGAAATTACACTTAGTTCATATGAAAAACCGCAAGGGACTTCTGGCGATGGCGCTGGGGACATTCGCTCTCGGAGTGGCCGAATTCGGCATGATGGGCATATTGGGCGACGTCGCCTGCGGGGTCGGCGTGTCGATCGTCAAGGCAGGCCACCTCATATCCTTCTACTCTGCCGGCGTGGCCGTAGGCGCCCCGGCTCTCGTGCTGCTCCACCGCATGCCGCTGCGGCGGCTTATGGTGCTTCTGGCGGCTCTGATACTTCTGGGCAATCTCCTGGCTGCCATGTCAGCAGGCTTCGGGATGCTGCTCTGCTCACGATTCCTGTCGGGACTGCCCCACGGAGCTTTTTTCGGAGCCGGGGCCATCGTCTGCTCGCGCCTCGCATCGAAAGGCCACGGAGCGCAGGCGGTGGCGGTGATGGTCGGAGGCATGACCGTGGCCAATCTGGCGGGAGTGCCGCTGGCCACTCTCGTGTCCAACCTCGCCGGATGGCGCTTCGCATTCGCCATCGTGGCCTTTATGGCGCTTCTTGCCGTGGTGACGCTCCGCCTGTGGCTTCCCGCACTCGATCCGCTGCCCGACACCGGCATCAAGGGCCAGTTCCGCTTCCTACGCTCTCCTGCGCCATGGCTGATCTATGGCGGGGTATTTTTCGGTCAGGCAAGCGTCTACTGCTGGCTCAGCTATATCGAGCCGATCATGACCCGGATGGCCGGATTTTCAGGCGCGGCTATGACCTACGTCATGATGGTGGTTGGTCTCGGCATGGTCATCGGGAATGCCTGCTCGGGCAAGCTCGCCGACCGCTACAGCGTGTCGGTGGTATGCGGAGCGCTTGCTGCGGCCATGGCGGTCGTAATGCCGGCGATCTACCTGCTCGATACGTTCAAAATCCCGTCGCTGATACTGGCTTTCATGGCATCCTTCGGTCTTTTCGGCATCGGAGGCCCGCTGCAATATCTTATCGTGAAATTCGCCAAGGGTGGCGAAATGCTCGGAGGAGCAGGCATACAGATAGCCTTCAATGTATCGAATGCCGTCTCGGCATGGCTCGGCGGACTCGCCATCGGCGCCGGCTGGGGACTCGCTTCTCCGGCGCTGCTCGGAGTGCCGTTCGCGCTTGCCGGAGCCACATTCCTGTGGATTCTCCACCGCCGGTTCGGCGCGCAGGGAGCCTGAAAGATGATCAGTTGTTGATTTTGAGCGACATGCCGTTCAGGCGCCGGTAAAGATCAAGGGCATAGACGTCGGTCATGCCCGACACGTGATCCACTACCGCCTGCACTTTGCCGTAAAGCGTCGGGGCATCCACCTCATACTGCTGCGGCACTTTCGACAGCAGCAACCGCGAATAGTTGAGCGTGGGATTGAGCACCGCATGCACGAGTTTCTCCATCAGGAATGTGATTATCGACGTGCCCGCGAGTTCCAGATCCACTACGTCGGGGGTCTGATATATCTTGTCCCACGACAGCGCGCTGCACGCCCTGTAGCCCTCGCGCTCCCTCTCGGCGATGTGCTCCACGAGACACCCCTCGAAGTCGCCGGCCAGGATAGCCTCCTCGTTGTCGGTGAACGTGCGCGCGCAGGCTGCTACCAGAGCGCCTATGACGCTCGACCGCAGATAGCCTATCTTCTCGTTGGGGTCATCCACCCGCTCCATATTCGCTATAATGCGCTTGCGACGCTCCGGCTCGAAGAATGCCAGCAGAAGCTCGATCACTTCACCTGTGGCAAGCAGCCCGAGCTTATGGGCATCCTCGATGTCCATTATCTCATAGCAGATATCGTCGGCCGCCTCCACGAGATATACCAGCGGATGGCGGGCGTAGCGGAGCGCGCCGTCATCGCTGTGGCGCGGAAGCATCCCGAGCTCGTCGGCAACCCGGCGGAAATCCTCCTTTTCCGACGTAAAGAAACCGAATTTGCTCTTCTTGCCGGCAAGCACCGACTCGTAAGGATATTTCACTATCGAGGCCAGTGTGGAGTAGGTCATCGCGAAGCCGCCCGGACGGCGCCCCTTGAAGCGATGGGTCAGCAGACGGAAAGCATTGGCGTTACCTTCGAAATGCGTCAGATCGGCCCACTGGCCGGGCGTCAGCTCCGACTGCAGTTCTCGACCGGCCCCTTCGCTGAAGAAGGTGGAAATGGACTTCTCACCTGAATGCCCGAACGGAGGGTTGCCCAGATCATGTGCCAGACATCCCGCGGCGACAATCTCGCCGATCGCATCGAATTTAGCCGTCCAAGGTTGCCCGGCATGACGCTCTCGGAGCACGATGGCCGCCTCCGTGGCGAGCGAACGGCCTACGCAGGCCACCTCGATCGAATGCGTCAGACGGTTATGGACGAAGATGCTTCCCGGCAGCGGAAACACCTGGGTCTTGTTCTGCAGCCGCCTGAAGGGCGACGAGAACACCAGACGGTCATAGTCGCGCTGGAAATCGCTGCGCACCCCGCGCCGCGGGTCGTGGTAATCCTCAAGTCCGAAGCGCTTGTCGCATATCAGGCGGTTCCAGTCCATTGTCATGAGCTATAGATATTTTTCAGCGGAGGCTGGGATGAAAAAGACGGTTGATAGAATAGCGGGCCTCGCGTATCATAGAGGCGATAGGCGTGATTATCGGACGGAACGGGCGTTCGTCGGGATTGGTATAGAGCCACAGCTGCCCCGGATGGCACTCTATCTCAAGAGTCTCGCCGAGAGCCACCGGCTCGCCGTCGATATGGGCCGGTCCGGGATGCTTGCGCTCGATTGTGGCGGAAGCCACCCGTATGGTGTCGACCAGAGCGTTGCGGTAGGTATAGCCTGTCAGCGTGTCGACGCCGACAAGCATTGTCGAGAGCGGATTGCCGGCATGTATTATTGTGATGTCGAGAAGTCCGTCGGTCATAGTGGCCTTCGGGGCGATATATACGTTGTTGCCATATTGCGAGGCGTTGCAGACGGCCACAAGGAACGCCTGCTCGGTGATGATCTGACCGTTGGCGCGGATGATGTATTCGTCGGCGCTGTAGTTTACGAACTGCCTTATGGTATTGTTGACGTAGCTGACCAGTCCGCGGTGCTTGCCGCGCGCGAAGGCATCGCTGACAGCCGCATCGAATCCCACTCCGAAGGTGCAGAAAAAGGGTCGTCCGTTGACCGAGCCGTAATCGCAGGCCACCGGGCAGTCGCGTGCTATGATCTCGAGCGAGGCACGGGTGTCGACCGGTATGTCGAGATGCCGGGCCAGGCCGTTGCCCGAGCCGCATGGGATTATGCCGAGCTTCACCTTCGAGCCGCATAGAGCCGTGGCCGCCTCGTTGATCGTGCCGTCGCCGCCCGCCGCTATCACGGAGTCATAACCCTCGTCGGCCGCACGCCGTGCCAGACGTGTGGCGTCTCCATGGGCTGTGGTCCATGCCGCCTCCACCTCCAGCCCGTTGCCGGCAAGACGCGAGGCCACCAAGGCATCGAGTCCGCGCTTATTGCCCGTGCCTGAGATGGGATTTATTATGAGCAGACATTTTTTCTTGTTCATAGGAGTGCAAAGTTAGGCATTTGTCGCCAAATATCATTAAATTTGCCGCATGATTCAATCGGTTGTGACCTTCATGCGCCGCCATCCGGCGCTGCTCGTCGCCTTAGTGGCGGCAGTCTTTTTTCTGCCGTGGCTCGGCCTTACGTTGTTCAACACCAAAGGGGAGCCGCGCGAGGCCATCGTGGCCGTGTCGATGCTCCAGAGCGGCGACTGGGTGCTCCCGGTGTCGTTCGGAGGTGACATCCCCTACAAACCGCCTTTCCTGGCCTGGTGCATAGCCGTTGTGTCATGGATCGCCGGCGGAGTCGGCGAATACACCTCCCGGCTGCCGTCGGCCCTGGCCGCCATAGCTCTCGCCGTCGCCACCCAGCGGTGGGTGCGCCGCGGAGGGGCTTCTGCGGCCGCATCGGTCGTCACTGCACTGCTTACCGTCAGCTGCTTCGAGGTATGGCGCGCGGCGTCGGCATGCCGCGTAGATATGGTGCTGACTTTTTTCATGGCATCGGCCATGATGGTTCTGGCCGGTTACGTATCGGGACAGATGCGCAGGTTGCCGTGGGGAGCCGTGGCGCTGATGACATGCGCCGTGCTCACTAAGGGGCCGGTCGGCATGCTTCTTCCGTGCCTCGTCGCCGGAGTCTACGGTCTTATCATCGGCCGCCGTTTCTGGCCGCTTTTCTGGCGTCTGGCCCTGACCGGACTGTTGTCGCTCCTTGCCCCGGCTCTCTGGTATGTGGCAGCGTGGCACCAGGGGGGCGAAGAATTCCTGAGGCTCGCCATGGAGGAGAATTTCGGCCGCATGACCGGCACGATGTCCTATGAAAGCCACGTCCAGCCCTTCTGGTATCCGATACTGACACTGATATGGGGATGGGTGCCCTACACGCTGCTCGCGCTGATGGCCCTGACGATAGTAAAATGGCGCGGTATCCTTCCGGATCGCGAGTCATTCTCCCCCTCGCGTCTGCTGGCGCGCCTGCGCTCGCTGCCACCGCTTACGCTCTATAGCGTCGTGGCGGCCGTAGTCATCACGCTGTTTTTCTGCATTCCCAAGAGCAAACGCAGCGTCTATCTTCTCCCGGCCTATCCTTTCATTGGCTATCTTATGATGCTGATGGTGGAACGTGTCCGGCGCATGCGGCCTATGCGGTGGTTTGCCGCACTGATGGCGTCGCTGTGCATCCTGCTCCCGGCTGCCGTATGGATCGCCGCGGCTTTGCCCGGAAGCGTCGAGGCAGCCATGTCGCCCCGCACTGCCATGCAGTTTGAAGCGGTCACCTCGGCTGCCCTCAGTCCCAACGGTGTCTGGGCGCTCCCGCTCTGCCTTGTCATAGGACTTTGGGGCTGGAGCGAGATCCGCCGCAAGGCTGCCCGACGCCTGACGTCGGTAATGCTTGCCTGTGTCATAACTATCCTGGTAACTCTCTCGGCAGCCATCCTGCCGCCCGTACTCTCGACAAAGAGCGATCTCCCTCTGGCACAGTCAGTCATTGATGCCGAAGCCGCCGGTCCGGTCTATGAGTACCATACCGATCCGCTTATCCGCTATTATACTGTGAATTTCTATCTCGGCGACCGCATGCGGCTCTTCTCGCGTGAGATGCCTGAGCATGGATGGCTGCTCATCGACGGGCCCGACATCGACTCCTGGCGCGAAGAGTATGAAAATGACTATACACTCACAGAAGTGTCGCAGTGGAGGCAGCGCAGCTGCGATACGCGCCGCCTCCCCCACCTCATGCGTTTCGCGCGGCGACCCGACGCGTCACTCTGATTTACTCTCCGGCTTTGCGACGCTCTCTCCTTCGGCCGAATCAAACCGCTCGTAAGCCTCCACGATGCGCTGCACCAGAGCATGGCGCACGATGTCTTTCTTGCCGAACTCCACGCGGCCAATACCTTCCACTCCCTTGAGGATCTTCAGGGCCTGGATGAGTCCCGACGCCGTAGAGCGCGGCAGGTCGATCTGCGTGGCGTCGCCGGTCACTATCATCTTCGCGTTCATACCCAGGCGCGTCAGAAACATCTTGATCTGGTGGGTTGTGGTGTTCTGGGCCTCGTCGAGCACTATCACGGCGTCGTTAAGCGTGCGGCCGCGCATGAAGGCCAGCGGCGCTATCTGTATGACGCCCGTCTCCATATACTCCTTGAGCTTCACCGCCGGAATCATGTCCTCCAGGGCGTCGTAGAGCGGCTGCAGATAAGGGTCGATCTTGTCCTTCATGTCGCCAGGCAGGAATCCGAGCTTCTCGCCCGCCTCCACGGCCGGACGCGACAGGATGATGCGACGCGCCTCCTTGTTTTTCAGAGCCTTAACAGCGAGAGCGATCGCTATGTAGGTCTTGCCCGTGCCGGCAGGCCCGAGGGCGAACGTCAGGTCATTGCTGCGGAACGCGTCGACCAGACGCTGCTGGTTGGGGGTGCGCGCCGATATCGGCTTGCCGTTGATGCCGAAGATTATCACCCCGTCCGACTTCACATCGCGGGGCTTCTCGCCGCGCACCACGTCGATGATCACATCCTCAGTCAGTTTGTTGTATTTCAGGCAATAATCTTCCAGCTCATGGATCTTGCGCTCAAATTCAGCCGTCTCACTATCGTCGCCGATCACCTTGATGACCGTGCCGCGCGCCGCCATTCTCAGCTTCGGAAACAGATTGCGGATCAGCTGCATGTTGCAGTTGTTGACACCGTAGAAACTCACCGGATCCACCCGGTCGATTATCACTATGCGTTCTATCATTGAAGTATTGCCTATCTTATTTCATTTTGGTCAGAAACTCTGACCGGCGGGCTTACTGACACCCTTATGTCATTAAAATGCCGCAAAGTTAACATTTGTTTCTAAAAAAAACGAAAAATCGTCATCAGTTGAAATAATTCTTCACACTGCTTTGCATTTATCGGGCGAAAAATATTATTTTTGTGCCGACAGACTATTATCGACAATGGACGAAGAATTGAAAAAAAGGCTCGCCAAGGATACCGACGGCCTGCTGACATATGAATATATCGCCAATCACATAGGCGACTGCGACGACATCATCGACGAACTTGTCGACAACATGATCGCAGTCGATCCTACCGGACAGTTCACAGTAAGCGCCGCAAGATACCTTTCGGCCATAGAACACGACAAATATGCGCCGCAGATCTCGGCGCTCATTGCCGCCGCCATCGACAAGGACCGCGAGCGCCGCTATATCGGCGACCTTCTCCAGAGCATCTGGGGAGCCGACTATGCAGAGCGCGCCGCAGAGCTTTCGGCGAGCGACAATAATTTCCGCCGCATATACAACCGGCTATTTCCCGCATCTGCCATTTGACCATCTGAAAAACAATCATGATGCGGAAGCGGTTCTTGCCCTCTCTTCTCATTGCCGCCGCAATGGCCTCAGCCTCGCTTTGCGGCGCGACAGACATCCCTCATATCCAAAATTCTAACTCTGCTATGACCACCGACAATTCCAATAAGCAACAGAGCGACGTGATCGTCGACATACACACCACCATGGGCGACATCCGCGTGCGCCTCTTCGGCGACACGCCCAAGCATCAGGCCAATTTCGTGAAGCTTGTCAACGAAGGGTTCTACGACGGAGTGCTCTTCCACCGCGTCATCAACGACTTCATGGTGCAGACGGGCGATCCCGACTCCAAAAACGCAGCTAAAGGAGCGATGCTCGGATCCGGCGATCCCGATTATCAGATCGACGCCGAATTCGTATATCCCCGCCACTTCCACAAACGCGGAGCCCTCGCGGCCGCGCGTCAGGGCGACCAGGTCAATCCGCAGAAAAAATCGAGCGGATCACAATTCTATATCGTCACCGGAAAGACATTCAATGACTCCCAGCTCGACCAGATGGACCGACAGCGCGCCATGCAGCAGCAGAAGGCCATTTTCGACAGGCTCGTGGAGCAAAACCGCGACACCATCATGTCGATGCGCCGCTCGCGCGATCAGGCCGGCCTGCAGGATCTGCAGGACAAACTTATAAAACAGACTGAAGCCGAAGCGGCCACGCTCACGCCCGACATCCTGACGGCCGAACAGCGCGAAGCCTACCGCACAGAAGGAGGCACCCCCCACCTCGACGGATCCTACACCGTGTTCGGCGAAGTGATCAGCGGCATGGATGTCGTAGACCGCATTCAGAAAGCAGAGACCGACCACAACGACCGGCCGGTCGACGACATACGCATCACATCAATGAAAGTCGTCAAGGACAAATAACGCGTTCCCGCCCTCTCAACCCGCCCCAGAGGAGACCATTCCCCTCTCCGCCTTTCCCATATTCCCTCTCTCCCGTGTCTCCGGCGCATGAACAGGCGTCTGCCGCCGATAAACCGCCAGTCCTTTCCTCTCGCTCCTCCCCCACCCATACGCACGTATTCATCACAGGGTGGAAGTTCAGTTTTACCATGTTTCCTCTTTTCTACGAATGATTGACACATCCACTTTTACCCTACCCAATGGGCTGCGCATCGTCCACCATGCCGACAACTACACTCCCATGGTGGCTCTTGACATACTCTACGACGTTGGTGCGCGCGACGAAGACCCGCAGCACACAGGCATCGCACACCTGCTTGAGCACATGATGTTCGGCGGATCAGTCAACGTGCCTGACTTCGACCGGCAGACAGAGCGGGCTTGCGGATGGAACAACGCATGGACCAACAACGACTTCACCAACTTCTACTCCGTAGCTCCGGCGGCCAACGCCGAAACACTGTTCTGGCTCGAAAGCGACCGCATGCTTGCTCCGGCTTTCTCGCCTCAGACGTTCGAGGTGCAGCGCAACGTAGTGCTTGAGGAGTTCAAACAGACATGCCTCAACCGGCCATACGGCAACCTCGGGCACTTGCTCCGGCGGCTGATATACAGAGTGCATCCATACAGATGGCCCACTATCGGGCTGACTCCGGATCATGTGGCCTCACTTACCCTCGACAGAGTGAAGGATTTTTTCCACACACATTATACACCCGACCGCGCGGTGCTGTCGGTAGCCGGCAACATCACGTTTGAGCGCACGGTATGTCTTGCCGAAAAATGGTTCGGGACGATACCGCGGGGCGACTCACCGCGGCGGTCTCTCCCGGCCGAACCGCTCCCCGACTCGCCGCGCCGGTTCATCGCCCAGGGCGCCTCCGAACCGCAGACATCCATCACCATCGCTTTTCCCATGATGGCCCAGGGCGAGCCGGGCTACGAGGCTGCCGACATAATCACCGACATTCTTGCTGCCGGACGGGCATCGCGGTTTCACCAGGAGCTTGTGGCCGGCGGAAACATATTCACCGAAGCCGACGCCTCGATCCTCGGCAGCGCCGAACCCGGATTCATAATGGTAAACGGCCTGATATCGCCCGATATCGACGACGCCGAGCGACAGGCCGAGGACGCTCTGCTCCGGCAGATAAGCCGTATCACCGAGCAGGGTGTCACACCGTATGAGCTGCAGAGAGCCGTCAACAGGTTTGAGAGCCAGTCGAAATACGCCAACACAGGCATTCTCGCCAAAGCACAGGCGCTTGCGAAAGCCACGATGATGGGATTCGACATCAACACGGTCACAGCCCGCTACCGGGCGCTCACCGTCGACGAGATCAACGACACGGCCCGGAGGCTGCTGCGCCCCGAGTTTTCATCGACACTCATCTACCGCACACGCAGTCAGGGCTCGGTATAGAACAGGATCAGCCGCTGCAGGGCGTCGATGCAGGCCGGACAGAATGTCGGGTGAGAATTGGTGCGCATGCGGCACTGGTCGGCCGGACGGTATATGCCCTTGAACGAGTAGCCTCCGCCTTCATAGAGCCCCACGGGATATTTGTCGGCATCGGCCACGGGAGTAGGCTGCGGCACGCCGGCGGGGATCAGCTTCTTCCATTTCGAAGGGAAATCCACAAGAGTGGTGATATTCGGCTCCCATGGCTCCACATCGAGCGGGTAGGTGTCGGTCATGACGTCGTTATCGTAGAAATACTCGTCGGCCAGACCTCCGAAGCTGTGGCCGAACTCATGCACTACTACCGGGGGCATCAGCGGATGACGCGCCGCGGTGAGCGTATAGGAGTTGTAGATGCCCCCGCCGCCATATTCGGGCGTATTGGCCAGGATGATGATATGCTCGTAGGGGACGCCGCGGAGAGCGTCGTGCACGGCCGGTAGCGACGAGGTGGTCAGATAACGGTCGGAATAGAATGTGGAGAAATGCGATGAGAAAGCGGTCTGGCGCCAGTCGGAGAGACGCGGCACGCTTACTCCCGGATCGGCCGACGGCGAGGCCACAGCAACGAAATTGAACCGCTCGGGCATGGAGCGGAATGGCTCATGATCGAGTATGGCCTCCACAGCCTGCTGCGCATGCATGCAGAAAGTATCCATCTGCGCCTCGGTATATCCCTCGGCAAGGATGGCCACGTCTATGGCCTTAGCCGGATCGCCGCCGCGGTGGAGATAGCGGTGAGGCAGCGGAGCCTCGCGATGACGGGCCACAAGTTCGTCGTCGGGGCGGTACATGTGGGTCATCGAGGCCATCGGCCTGTGGCGGGAGTCGAGCAGTTCTATGGTGATGAGCGCCGAGTCGGCGGGGAGGGGCACAAGGAAAACGTTCGACATGGCCCGCTGCGTGGTCAGCGCTTCGGGAGTGGAGAGCCATTCGTGAAACAGCGAGGAGAATGTCGTGACATAGAGGGTGTCGCCCGTAGCCGGATCCTTCACGGTCACCGCACCGTTGCCGGCAAGGGGAGCCTGGTCGAGCCGGGTGCGCCGTCCGGCCCATCCGGCCGATTTTGACGATGAGGCGAGGTACACTCCCTGATGGGCCGCATCGCCGGCGAATACGTAGTCAAGACGAAGGGTCGAGTCGGCGAAATGCCGGTCGAAATCGGCGGCCGTGGCTGTGAAAGCAGCAGCCGCTAACGGTATAAGGATGTGACGTATGGAGAACATAAGCGTAATTTTGGAAGCAAATTTACGACAAAAACCGCGATTTTTAAGTAATTTTGTCCTAAAATGAAAAGCAGAACACGATGGCACGTCCTATAGCCAAGAAAGTCACCGAGACCCCGCTGATGAAGCAATATATGGAGATGAAGCAGAAACACCCCGACGCGGTGCTGCTGTTTCATGTCGGCGATTTCTACGAGACCTTTTCGGAAGATGCCATCACGGCGTCGGAGATACTCGGCATCACGCTGACCAAGCGTGCCAACGGATACGCCTCGGAGGTGGAGCTTGCCGGATTCCCCCATCATGCGCTCGACACATATCTGCCCAAACTTGTCAGAGCCGGCAAGCGCGTGGCCATCTGCGAGCAGCTCGAGGATCCGAAGCTGACCAAGAAACTGGTGAAGCGAGGCATCACCGAACTCGTGACGCCGGGCGTATCGCTCAATGACAATGTGCTCGACCACCGTCAGAACAATTTTCTGGCGGCCATACACTTCGGCGACGGCCGTACGCTCGGGGTGGCTTTTCTCGACATATCCACCGGCGAATTTCTGACGGCCGAGGGCGAAGCCGACTACATAGACAAGCTTCTGGCCAATTTCGCACCCAAAGAGCTGCTGGTGGAGCGCGACAAGCGGCGACGCCTCGACGAGACCCTGACAGGCCGCTATCTGACGTTTGATCTCGACGACTGGATATTCACCCGCGAGGCTGCCACCGACCGTCTGCTCAAACAGTTCGAGACCGGATCGCTCAAAGGATTCGGCATCCAGGGTATGCCCGCGGCCATCGTGGCCTCAGGAGCCATACTCCACTATCTCGACATCACGCAGCACACCAACACGTCCCACATATCATCAGTCGCACGCATCGAAGAGGACCGCTACGTGAGGCTCGACCGCTTCACCGTGCGCAATCTCGAGCTGCTCGAAGGACTCGGCGAAGAGGGCAAGAGCCTCATCAGCGTCATAGACCGCACGGTCACCCCTATGGGGGCGCGTCTGCTGCGCCGCTGGCTCCTCTTTCCGCTCAAGGACGTGCAGGCCATCCGCTCGCGCCACGATGTCGTGGAATACTTCTTCCGCCGTCCCGACGACCGCGAGACGCTCAAGACACAGCTCGAACAGATCGGCGATCTGGAGCGTCTCATCTCCAAGGTGGGAGTGGGCAGAGTGTCGCCCCGCGAGCTCGTGCAGCTCAAGAACGCTCTGACAGCCCTATGCCCGGTCAGGGACATATGCCTCGGCGCCGACGAGCCCGGAGTGCATGCCATAGGCGAGCAGCTCAATCCCTGCGAGGGAGCGCGCGACGCCATAGCGCGCACGCTTCGCGACGACGCGCCAATAGCGCTCAACCGCGGTTCGGTGATCCGCGAAGGGGTCGACCCGGAGCTCGACGAACTGCGCCACATCGCCTACTCCGGCAAGGACTATCTGCTGGAGATACAGACCCGCGAGAGCGCCGCGACTGGGATCCCGAGCCTCAAGATCGGCTACAACAACGTGTTCGGCTACTATATCGAGGTGACCAACACCCACCGCGACAAGGTGCCGCAGGAGTGGATCCGCAAGCAGACGCTCGTCAACGCAGAGCGTTATATCACCGAGGAACTCAAGGTCTACGAGGAGAAGATACTCGGCGCCCAGGAGAAGATAGCCGTCATCGAGGCGCGCCTCTATGCCGAACTGGTAGGCAAGGTGGCGCAATATATCCACGCCATACAGCTCGACGCCACGCAGCTCGCGCGGCTCGACGTGCTGACAGCCTTCACGCGCCTGGCCATAGAGAATCATTACAACCGTCCGGTGGTCGACGACTCGCTCGACATCGAGATCACCGGCGGACGCCATCCGGTCATAGAGCGGCAGCTCCCTCCCGGCGAGAAATACATAGCCAACTCCGTCAGCCTCTCCAACGAGGGCACACAGATAATGATCATCACCGGCCCCAACATGTCGGGCAAATCGGCTCTGCTGCGGCAGACGGCCATCAACGTGCTGCTCGCGCAGACCGGATGCTTCGTGGCCGCCGACAGCGCCCGCATAGGAGTGGTCGACAAGATTTTCACCCGCGTAGGCGCGTCTGACAACATCTCGCTCGGCGAATCCACCTTCATGGTGGAGATGACCGAGGCCGCCTCGATACTCAACAATATGAGCCGGCGCTCGCTGATACTCTTCGACGAGCTCGGCCGAGGCACGTCGACCTACGACGGCATATCCATCGCATGGTCGATCGTCGAATATATCCACGACTTCGGCGCCCTCCATCCGAAGACCCTCTTTGCCACGCACTATCACGAGCTCAACGAGATGGAGCGCAACTTCCCGCGCGTGGTCAACTTCAACGTTGCCGTCAGGGAGATCCAGGGCAAGGTAGTGTTTCTGCGCAAGCTGGAGAAAGGGGGCTCGGAGCATTCGTTCGGCATCCACGTGGCCAAGCTCGCCGGCATGCCCCGCTCTATAGTCAGCAGGGCCGACGAGGTGCTGCGCCGGCTGGAACAGGCCAACACCGGGGAGAACAAGGAGCGCATCAAGGGATCGCTCTCGGAGAGCGCGGCCGCGCACAATGCCGACGGCGGAGGCGTGCAGCTGTCGTTCTTCCAGCTCGACGACCCGGTGCTCTCGCAGATCCGCGACGAGATCCTCGCCACCGACATCAACAATCTCACTCCTCTCGCCGCCCTCACGAAGCTCCACGACATCAAGTCGATCCTTACGGGCCGCTCCTGACCGTGACCCATTCACACGTTTGCCCTCCCTGAAGCCCCACCGGCCATGAACCTGATGTCGCTTCCCATACTGTCGGATATTGACAACCTGCTCGTGAACGTTCCCAGAGCCGCGAGAAGCCGCAAGCCCGACAATCGCGCCAGGCCGGTCGTCGTCTACGTGGTCAGAGACATCGCGCCATGCGGAGGGGTCGAAACGCGCCTCGCCGCTTACGCCGACGCTCTCGCCGACCGCGGATACAGAGTGATATTCATAGCCGGACGCAACGAAAACCCCTATATAACCGCCCGATACGAATGGATACGCCTCAATTTCCATGCCTCGAACTTCCTGAAAGCTCTTGGCCGCACGCTTGAGGTCTGCAAGGCAGATATCGTCGAGTTCCAGATCAAGAACCGGCGATCCATACGCCGGTTCAACCGCATGGACATCGGCGCATACCGCACGGGATGCGTGGTACATTGTGAGCTCAACGGCATCGACCCCACCCCTTTACGGCATCTCGACTATCGCATCATCATATCCGACCGGCTGCTCTCGATCGACTATTCGACGATAGGCCCTCACCTCATATTGCCCAATGCCATAGCGGAAGTCAAAAGGGCATGGCGCTATTGCGGCCAGCGCAAAGCCCTCATCATAAGCCGGCTGCGCAAAAACAAGTATCAGCAGCTCTGTGCGGCCATCGAATTCTGCCAGTCAAGGGGCATTCCGTTCGAAATCGCCGGAACGCCACCCGGCGGCTCCACAGTGCGACGCCTCAAACGCCGCTACTCACTCACCCCGGATACATTCTCGCCGGGGGCCATCAACACTCGCGAATATCTGGATCAAAACGCCGGCACATATCTGTTTGTGGCCGGAGTCGGACAGGTGCTTCTCGAAGCTGGCGCGGCGGGATACCCCTGTCTGCTGGCATCCGACAAAGGAGCCGGCTACTCCACATTCCTGACACGCAGCAACGTGACCCGCAACTATGGACGCAATCTGACCCTGGCCTATCCCGACGAGCGCCACGCATCTGTAAGAGTGGCTGAAATCGACATCAGCAACATCGGCGATTATGATATCTCCGACATCATCCGCGAGGAATTCTCCTTCAGCCGACGGTTCAGCCAGTATCTCGCATGCATAGCGCCCGACTCTCCTCCGGCGTCTTGACTTCAGGGCCGAGGGGAAAGATCAGGCAACTGACCCTCACCGTCGGACAGATCTATTCGGGCGACGCCGCCGGCCGCATGCACCTCTCTCCCCCGCTCCCCTTCCTCTTCGGCATCTGACAGCCGCCCGCCATTCCTGAACCCATATCCCGGATCATCATGAAGCACAGCAATGGTTATTCTCAAAATCTGTTCGGTTTTTGCACGTAAAAACCGAACAGATTATTTCCCGGCGACCGGATCAGCCGAAAAGCGGGGGAAAACGGTCGGAGAGCGAGGGGATGGTTTTTCACTTACATGTCGGGCGCAAAAAAATAGGCCCCGCCCTGTGGGCGGAGCCTATATGATATATGGTCTTTATCCGATTACCATTCGGTCAGACGATCGGCTTCAGGCTTTTTAGCTTCTTCAGCCTTCTGGTCTTCAGTAATATATCCTGGAGTCTGTTTGAGCGACTTGTCATTACCCAGCAGAGTTGCATCGAGAGGCCAAAGCACCATATGCTTCTTTGTAGCATAGTCAAGCACCGGAGTGTTGGTAGCGATGGGGTTGTGATCAAGAGCGAGAGAGTTGGGCGCAACCTCAAACCAGGTGGGATGAGCGGCCAGATCAAGACCATGACCCATGCAGCCCTCGGGCTGGAAGATGAGATGATCTGATTCAGCACCATTCTTCACCTTGGTCATGCGGCGGAGATCCCACCAGCGCTGACCCTCCTGGAAGAATTCTCTTGTCTTCTCCTGAAGGATTGCAACCTCGTTCTCAGCAAAAGTACCGGCCTTGTAGCCATAGACTTCGGGATCCCACGAATTGCGTACATCACCATAAGCATAGTCGGCATCATCTTTCTTCTCGAGCAGACCGCCGAAAGCACGCTCGCGGATAAGATTGATGTATTTCTCTACATCCGAATTATTGCCTTCGTAGTTAGCTATCTCTGCGAGGTAAGCATATATGAGCGGCAGACGATAATACGTGTTGAATGTAGAACCTACGCGGTGATTGGTACCGGTGTTGAGCTGTCCCTGATACTTGAACACGAAGCAACCGGCAAGACCGTGAGCTTCCTTGTCAAAGTTTGCGATATTACGGATAGGATTTTCATCATCATCCTCTTCTGGAAGCACACGGTATATCGGAAGGAAAATACGCTTGCGGGTATCCATATCATCAAACTGATAGTAAACCGCATTGCGGCACTGGTACTGAGCCTGGCCGTTCATGCGCTGCGTCTGGAAGAGAGTGCGATCTCCAAGTTTGCTGACATTATCCGCGCCCGGCACATAGCAGTAGGTGAAACGCGATGCGTTGGGTGAAGGAGTCAGACCGTCATCTTCGAAGCATGACCAGTAGTTTCCGATCGAACCGCCGACAACGGGGTCATACATCATGTAGTTGTACCATGTCGTGTTTGCTTCCGTGATGCTGTAGAATGTTGCGAAAATACGCTCCGGGTTGTTGTCATTGTTATTTATGGCTTCCTGATAAGAGGGCATGAGGCGGTAGCCATAGTTATTGACAACATTAAGGAAATACTGCTTTGCTACAGCCACGTCAGCCGGATTCGCTGTATGGCCTGCAAGCGTTGTTCCAACGGTCGACACCTTGCCGCTCCAGAGATACACTTCTCCTGCGAGCACCTCGGTAGCAGCCTTGCTCCAGTATACAGTACCGTTGTAGGCGCCAAAGATTCCTTTGTTTACAGCACCAGCTGCCTCAAAAGCTGCGAGCGAACGTCCAAGATCATCTTTGATATTCTGCAGGAACTCCTCCGGATCTGCCTGACCCTTGCGAAGAGTGACATCATTATAGTCACCAAGTATCACGTCGGCTTTGTCGCGGATAGGGCCTGTGCCATACATCTTGTGGATCTGGAAGTTAGCCCATGCACGCATGCCATATATCATACCCTGCATATAGCTGCGGAGCTGCGGGTTGATATATTTCTCACCTCTCTCTGAATCATAGTAGAGATAGGTGTTGCAGTTGGAGATGAGACCATAGAAGCCGGCATAGTTGCTGAACTGAGTATGGCTGGCGTCAAGCTGATTGTTGACGTACTCCAGATTACGGAGACCTGTCACGTCGGGGCCCTCGCTGACATTAAGATAGTAGTCAGTGCGCAGTTCGCCGGCATGCATCAGAACGTTTGAGTCAAAAGTTCCACGCCACTGATTCATGATGGCAGTTATATTGCCGGTGAAGTCAGATTCTTTGTTCCAGAATCCGGCGGCATCAAACTGGTCGGGGTTTGACATATCGAGCTGATCGGCACATGATACTGAACCAAGTGCAAGGCCGATAGCTGCGATCCCCGAGAATACGGATGTTATTATAGTTTTCACTTTTCTCGAATTTTACAATTAGAATGAGAGATTAAGTCCGAAGATCACGTTGCGTGGCAGATTGTATGTGCCACCCCATCCTGCTGATGCGCCATTGGTATATTGGGTGTTGTCAGGAAGCGGAAGGGTAGTCTTCTTCAGATAGCCGAGGTTCTGACCCGTTACGCTGAAGCTCAGTCCCTGGCTGCGGAACTTCTTGCAGATATTGGCGGGGAGCTGGTAGCTGAGCGAGAGTTCGCGGCAAGCGAGATAAGCTCCGCTTGTTGCAAGCAGATCAGATGTGCGGCACCATGAGTCTGTACCCATATTTGAGGCATCAACCCAACGGGGCAGCTTGGCGTTGGGGTTCTCGGGAGTCCAGCAGTCCTTGACGTCGGTCATGAAGTTGAAAGCGCCCTGTCCGCCTCCCATTGCCCAAGCATAAGAGCCGTCATAAACGGTGAAGCCCCAGCCCATATCGAAGCGTGCATAGAGGCTCAAGCCTTTCCACGACAGAGTGGTGTTGAAACCGCCTGTCCAGTGAGGCATACGGTTGCCGAGGTCATAATGGTCATACACGTCAATCATATTGTCGCCGTTGCGGTCTTTCCAATAGAGATCGCCGGGGCTCAAACGTACAGCGCCCTTAGCATAGCCCATCTTACGGAGCTTTTCAAGACCTGACTCATTGGCATAGATAGCAACAGAAGCTGGCGATGTACGGGAGATGTCGATGTAATCACCCAGAGCCTCGACGTCGGCCCATGAACGGAGAATTCTCTGTTTCTTGAAGCCCCAGATGTGATTGGGTTCCTGACCTTCCTGAAGACCGCCGACCCACTTGAGTTCGTTAGAGCCTTTCTGTGCATAGACCTGAATACCACCCTGGCGATTGTTGTCAAGGTCATTAAACGGCAGCTCAACCACACAGTTCTTATTGAATGTCAGGTTAGCTCCGATAGTCCACTGGAAGTCTCGCACACGGAGCAGAGTCGCATTAACGTCAATCTCGACACCCTGGTTGCGGAACTTACCGTTGTTGTTGAGCACTGAAGAGAAGCCGGTCGTAGCAGGCAGAGACTTGTTGGCATATTTGTCCATGGTCAGACGGTTGTAGTATGTCAGGCCAAGGTTGAATCGGTTCTGCAGGAAGCCGAGATCAAGACCTACCTCGAAGGTGCGTGTACGCTCCCACTTCAGGCCGAGGTTGGGAAGTGTCGAGATACGGAAACCTGTATTGTCGGCATACTTATATGAACTGTAAGCACCGAGGAGAGTGTAATAACCGATAATGTTGCCGTTAACCACACCGTTCATACCGAACGAGCTGCGGATCTTACCATAGTTGATCCAGTCGACGGGAAGCTTTTTCCAGAAATCCTCCTGCGAGAACACCCAGCCTGCGCTGACACCGGGGAAGAAGCCCCAGCGGTTGTCCTGCAGACGGGAGTAGCCGTCCTCACGGAATGTTGCTGCGAGAAGATACTTGCCTTCATAATCATATTCTACGCGGCCCATGTATGACAGAATTGCTTCATTTTCGTGTACCGTCGAAGCGCTGCGCGAGGAAGCCTGATAAGGATCCTGAGTGCCTGCGAATGTATACTGCAGGTTGCCGAAGTCATCGGTAGCAGCTTTGTTGCCCGATGCGCTGAGGCTCTTGTACTGGCGCTTGTAGAACTCTGCACCGACCATGGCAGTCACCGTGTGCTTTTCATTGAAAGTACGGTTGAAGTTAGCCACGAGATTGTAGGTACGGTCGAAATAGCGGAGGAAACCGGCGCTTGCATCACGGTTCTTGTATATTGCACCGTTGACACTGCTCTGGTGATCCTTAATGAAATGCTCCTCAAACTGCTCGTTATAGAACCAGCTCATAGTGCCGGTAAGTGTCAGACCCGGTATGATGGTGGCCGTCAGTTTCTGGGTCATCTGGAACTTGTCGCTCTGGTTCTTGTCAAGCCATTTATCCTGGTCAAACTTCATGTTAAAGCCTGCATAACCGTATATAGGATTGCCCTCCTCGTCGGTCAGACGTGCTGTAGGAGGCATCGACGCATAACGCAGGAACACGTAGTCGTTCGACACACCTTTTGAAGTATTCTTCCAGTTGGCGCGGGTGTAGTTGAACACCGATTTAGCCTCAAGCCAGTCAGAGATCTTGTAACCGCCGGAGAATGAGAAGTTGTAGCGCTTGTAGAATGTAGTAGGAAGCGCGCCTTCCGCATTATAATAGCCGAGCGAAGCATAATAATTGCCGCGGTCGTTTCCACCGGAGAAGCTCAGGTTGTAGTCCTCTGAGTTAACATTCTCGTTGAGGTTCTCTTTAAGCGCATCAATTCCACGGTAAAGCAGTATATCGTTTTTGCCGGTAAAATCATTGATGGGGTCCGGCATTTCTTTCCAGCCTTTCTGCAACAGGTAAGCGTTGTCGGCCGTTTTTGTCAGCACATTGAAGTTCATCGTTTCGCTAAACTCAGTGTTGCCAGCCGAGAAGCCCTGCGAACCATTGTTCAGCATGCCGAAGAAATTGGTCAGCCACGTTGTTCCTGCAACTTCAGGATTAGGATTGGACGAACGATAGAGTCCGCGACGGAAATAATACAGATATTCCTCTGCGCTCGCATAGTCATAACCGCTGCTATAGTGGGTAAGACCGTATTTAACGCTGAGGTTAACTTTACCATTGCCATCCTTACCGGTCTTGGTTGAGATAAGGATCACACCATTAGCTGCTCGCGCACCGTAAAGGGCTGTAGCACCGGCATCCTTAAGAATTTCCATCGAAGCAATGTCGTTGGGGTTGATGTCAGACATCGACGAACGGATCTGACCGTCTACTACCACCAGAGGATCGTTGCTCTCGCCGAGACCCCAGTTCGTACCACCACGGATAGTAATCTTGGGAGTAGCCGAGGGATCACCCGAATTGATCGTCACCTTAACACCCGAAACCGCACCGGCAAGAGCCTGCGCAGGGTTAGCGTTGGAGCCTACTGTAAGCGTTTTCTCACTTACCTTGGCAATAGAGTTAGTCACTTTGGCACGCTTCTGCTCCACGCCGTAGCCCATCACCACGACTTCTTCAAGAGTGTTACCATCTGACTTCATCACAATCGACAAAGGCTTGCCATCCCATTTCACACTCATGGGCTGGTAGCCGATGTAGTTCACCACAATGGTGGAGCCAACTTTCACTCCGGCGAGAGTAAACTCACCGTCGATGTTGGCTGAGGCAGCAATAGATGTGCCTTGCACTCGCACTGTAGCTCCAACAAGGGGTTCTCCCTCCTCATCGGTAATCACACCAGTACATCTGTTCTGGGCTTGCTCCTGTGCTTGCGGAGAGGGCGTCTCCGCATTAGCCGTGGTTGCATTAGCCGCACCTGCTGAAAGCAGACCGGCAAGCAAAACCATCGACCATGTCTTCACACTGAAAGTTTTAGACATTTTAGCTGATTTTGTTGATTAAGGTTAATAATTTAAGGTTGTCACTCAAAACATAAGTTCCTTCGGAGGGAATTATCTTTAAGAGTTATTTATCCAAATGAACTTAAATTTTGACAAAAGTAACATTAATTCCATGGATTACGGGACAAATATAGTTAATCAATGTTAATTACCGATATTTTAACATAAATATGCACCAATATCTACCGACGTAACTACTCACCTATAGTAAAGGCACATTGATATGGCTGGTCTATCAGACCAAC
>CALHWU010000016.1 GCA_938039795.1 uncultured Muribaculaceae bacterium | reverse complement strand
ACATCGCTGCGGGCCAAATGCGACGAAAAGGTCATATTGATGCGCGACTGCGACGTGATCATCTACAACGGCGACGACCCTGTGATCAGCGAGGCGGTCAGCGAGGCCTGCATACCCGCCAAAGAGATAGCCTGGTCGACGCGCGACAGCGACCGGCCGCTGTTCATCTCGGCCATACGCCGCCACCGGGAGACGACCGACATCGAATTCTCCTATCTCCGGAGCGACGGCGCGGTGACGATACCTTTCACGTCGGACGCCGACATACAGAACGCCATCCACTGCCTCGCCCTGATGCTCTACCTCAACCGTCCGGCCGACCTGACGGCATCACGCATGTCGCAGCTGGCTCCGGTGGCCACGCGCATGGAGGTGAAGGAGGGGGTAAACGACTGTCTGGTGATCTACGACGCCTATACCTCCGATCTCAACTCCCTGCAGCCCGCTCTCGACTTCCTCAACCGCCGGCGCACCGGCCGGCGGTCCGTCACTGCGATCATTTCCGACGTCATGCACGAGACTCTGGAGCCGCAACGCCTCTACCGCGAGGTGGCGCGACTGCTCGCCCAGCGCGGAGTCGACCGCGTGATCGGCGTGGGCGAAGAGATCTCGGCCAATTCGCGCTATTTTCCGGCCGACTCGCGGTTCTTCCCGTCGACCTCGGTCATGCTCTCGGAGATGTCGGCCGACGATTTCGACCGCGAGCTTGTGCTCGTCAAGGGAGCCTCGCGCTTCCACTTCGAGCTGATCGCCGAAATGCTTGAGGCACGCCAGCATGAGACCGTCCTGGAGGTGAATCTCGACGCCCTCGTGTCCAACTTCAACCTCTACCGCTCCATGCTCCGCCCCACCACCGGCATAATCTGCATGGTCAAAGCCTCGGGCTACGGCGCCGGAAGCTACGAGCTCGCCAAAACCCTCCAGGCCCAGGGAGCGGCATATATGGCCGTGGCCGTGCTCGACGAGGGCGTAGAGCTGCGCGAAGCGGGCATCACAATGCCCGTGATGGTGATGAACCCCCATGTGGTCAATTACAAGACGATGTTCGCCTATCGGCTCGAACCTGAGATATACTCCTTCACGATACTCCGCGAGATCATCCGCGAGGGCGAGAAATGCGGCGTCACCGATTTCCCGGTACACATAAAGCTCGACACCGGCATGCACCGCCTCGGTTTCACTCCCGAGGAGCTTCCAGAACTGATCGACCTGCTGCGCCGCCAGAAGGTAGTGCGCATCCAATCGCTCTTCTCCCACCTGGCCACTGCCGACTGTCCCGAGCTCAACTCCTACACCGAGCAGCAGCTTGCGCAGTTCGACACTATGTGCGCGCAGATACAGGGCGCTTTCAGCCACTATATCATGCGCCATATCCTCAACTCGGCCGGCATAGTACGCTTTCCCGACCATCAGTACGACATGGTGCGCCTCGGCATAGGCCTTTACGGAGTGGCCACCCTCCCCGGCGGCGAGCCCTCCGGACTGCGGCTGGTGTCGTCGCTACGCACCGTCATAATCGCCATACGCGAATGGCCCGCGGGCACGCCGATCGGCTACGGATGCCGCGGCGTGTGCACCCGACGCTCGCGCATAGCCACCATACCGGTGGGCTACGCCGACGGCATCGACCGCCATCTGGGCAACGGCGGCATGCGGGTGTGGATCAACGGCCACCGCTGCCCCTCGATAGGCAACATATGCATGGACGCCTGCATGATCGACGTCACCGACGCCGACTGCCAGGTGGGCGACCGTGTGGAGATATTCGGCGACAACGTCCCGGTGGAGGATCTCTCCGCCGCCCTCGACACCATCCCCTACGAAGTGCTAACCTCGGTCAGCACGCGGGTGAAGCGCATCTACTACCGCGAATGACCCGACTTGTCGGCGATATGGCACATTGCACCGGCTTTTGTGCCATAGGTTAAGGTAATGTTAAATGGCGCCTTTTTGGTGGAAAAAATGTTACTTTTGTACCGGTCATTGACAATACGACAATAATATGGCAAAATTCATCGGAGCTGTAGATATAAACATGGAGCGGTGCAAGGGATGCGACCTGTGCGTTGTGGCCTGCCCGTGCTCGGTGCTCAGTCTGCAGCCCAAGGAGGTCAACAACCGCGGCTATCACTATGCTTTCGCGGCCAACGCTGAGGCATGCATCGGTTGCGCGGCCTGCGCCACGGTGTGCCCCGACGGGTGCATCACCGTGTATCGTGTAACGAACCAATCCGAATGATGACAATGGATGAAGAAGTGAGGCTCATGAAGGGCAACGAGGCGATAGCCCACGCCGCCGTGCGCTACGGCGTCGACGGTTATTTCGGCTATCCCATCACCCCGCAGAGCGAGGTGCTCGAGACCCTTGAGGCGCTCATGCCATGGGAGACCACCGGCATGGTGGTGCTGCAGGCCGAGAGCGAGGTAGCCTCGATCAATATGGTTTATGGCGGAGCCGCCACAGGCAAGGCCGTCATGACATCATCGTCGAGCCCCGGCATCAGCCTGATGCAGGAGGGCCTCTCGTATATCGCCGCCGGCGAACTTCCGGCGCTGGTGGTCAACGTCATGCGCGGAGGTCCCGGCCTCGGCACCATCCACCCCTCGCAGGCCGACTATCATCAGGCCACGCGCGGCGGCGGCCACGGCGACTACCATTTCATAGTGCTCGCGCCGTCGACCGTGCAGGAGATGGCCGATTTCGTCGGTCTCGGATTCGATCTGGCCTTCAAGTACCGCACTCCGGCCATGATACTCGCCGACGGCATCGTCGGTCAGATGATGGAGAAGGTGGTGCTTCCGCCCCAGCGTCAGCGCCGCACAGAGCGCGAGATCGCCGAGCAGTGCCCCTGGGCCGTAACCGGCCGTCCCGAAGGGCGCCGCCCCAACGTGATGACCACCCTTGAGCTTGACTCCTACAAGATGGAGGAGAACAATCTCCGCTATCAGGCCACATATGACCGTATCCGCCAGAACGAAGTGAGATACGAGGAGTATCTGACCGACGACGCCGACTACATCTTCGTGGCTTTCGGCTCCATGGCCCGCATATGCACCAAGGCGATCGACGACGCCCGCTCGATCGGTATCCGCGTAGGCCTCGTAAGGCCCATAACCCTGTGGCCCTTCCCGGAGAAGCCGCTCGCCGAACTGTCGAAGCGCGTCAAGGGGATGCTCGTGGTGGAGCTCAACGCCGGCCAGATGATCGACGACGTCAGGATAGCCACCTCGGGCCGCGTGCCCGTGGAGCATTTCGGACGCCTCGGAGGCATCGTGCCGAGCCCGGCCGAGGTGACCGACGCTCTCAAAAAATTCATCAGCAGGATATGAATATCGACGATATAAAACGGGCAGAGAACGTGGTCTGCACAAAGCCGCGTCTGCTCAACGACAACAATATGCACTATTGCCCCGGCTGCTCCCACGGCGTGGTCCACAAGCTCGTGGCCGAGGTGATAGAGGAGATGGGCGCCGAGCACATCGCCATCGGCATAGCGCCGGTGGGATGCGCCGTGTTTGCCTACAACTATATCGACATCGACTGGATAGAGGCCGCCCACGGGCGCGCGCCGGCAGTGGCCACCGCCGCCAAGCGGCTTAACCCCGACCGGCTGGTGTTCACCTATCAGGGCGACGGCGATCTGGCAGCCATAGGCACCGCCGAGACCATCCATGCCGCCAACCGCGGCGAGAATATTGCCATAATCTTCATCAACAACGCTATCTACGGCATGACCGGAGGGCAGATGGCACCGACCACCCTCGAAGGGATGAAGACCTCGACCACCCCCTACGGACGCCGCGCCGACCTCAACGGACATCCGCTGCGCATCACCGAACTGCTCGCGCAGCTGCCCGGCACGTGCTACGTCACCCGCCAGTCGGTCCACACCCCCGCCACCGTGCGCAAGGCCAAGGCGGCCATACGCAAGGCTTTCGAAAACTCGATGAAGGGGCTCGGCACTTCAGTGGTGGAGATAGTCAGCACCTGCAACAGCGGCTGGAAAATGACGCCTGACAAGGCCAACAAGTGGATGGTCGACAACATGTTCCCGTTCTATCCGCCGGGCGACCTCAAAAACACTGCAGAAGAGAAATGAAAGAAGAGATAATCATAGCAGGCTTCGGCGGCCAGGGAGTGCTCTCGATGGGCAAGATACTGGCCTATGCCGGACTGATGGACAATCTGGAAGTCACCTGGATGCCGTCATACGGCCCCGAACAGCGCGGCGGCACGGCCAACGTCACCGTAGTGCTCAGCGACGGCCCCATCAGTTCGCCCGTGCTCGACAGCTACGATACGGCCGTCATACTCAACCAGCAGAGTCTTGATAAATTCGAAAGCAAGGTGAAGCCGGGCGGCACGCTCATCTACGACCCCTACGGCATACACCGCGAGCCGCAGCGCACCGACATCAGCGTGGTGCGCGTGGAGGCCATGGAGGCGACGTTCGACATGAAGAGCTCGAAGACCTACAATATGATCGTGCTCGGAGCGCTGCTCGCCGTGCGTCCGCTCGTTCCGCTCGAGAGCGTCATGGCCGGACTGAAGAAAGTGCTTCCGGAGCGCCACCATCACCTGCTGCCCGACAACCGTGAGGCGATAGTGCGCGGCATGGAGCTCATCGCCAAGGAGTAATCACGCCTCAGGCGCCTCCCTTTTCAGCGGCTCAGACCGAGATCTCGGAGCAGACGGCGGTTGGCCTCGCGCCTCGCGCCGTCAGCCACCCATCCCCACTTATTGAAATACCTGACCATATTGACCATATGGATCGCCAGCATGCGCGGCGACCGCGCCGACGCGGCCGCGTGGTCATGTACGGCCGTCGCCTCCGGACAGTAGAGCGTGGGGCGCAGGGCGTGTATGCGCCGCGTCAGGTCTATATCCTCGGGATACATGAAAAAGCGTTCGTCGAAAAGCCCCGCCTCGCGCAGGGCGTCGCAGGCGATCAGCATGAAGCTCCCCTGCAGATAAGGCACGTCGGCCATCTGACCGTGGTCCCAGTCGGCCAGCAGATAGCGGCGACGCTGCCGGCGTCCGATCCACCGCGGCACGAACCGACGCAATATGAGGTCGAGCGGCGACGGGAGCATGCGGCAGGTATATTGGAGCCGCCCGTCGGGATAGACTATGCGCGGAGCCGCCATGCCGCAGCGCGGAGTGCGCTCCATAGCCTCAAGCAATGCCGGGACCGCGCCCGGCTCCCAGCTGACGTCGGGGTTAAGCACAAGGTGATGTGTAGCTCCGGCCGCCATAGCCTTGCGGATGACCACATTGTGGGCTGCCCCGTAGCCACGGTTGGCCGTGCGGATATACTCCGCTCCGGGCATCGACTCGCCGACGACGGCGCGCAGGCTGTCGTCGGGCGAATTGTCGACCACCGCTACGGCCGTCACCCCGTCGGCGGCAAGCGAGCGGAGCACGCGCCGGAGCTGCCCGGCCGGAGTGCGGTGCACCACCACCGAGGCCGTCAGCCTCACGCTGTGGTTATCCTTCATTACCATGGCCATAAATAAAAATCTCCGGACAGGAGGCTCTGACGCCCGGCTGTCCGGAGTATCTTTCCGTTTGATCGTGTCGACGGCTATCAGCCCGGAATGATTGCCTCGTTGGGGCAAACCTCAGCGCACGAGCCGCACTCGATGCAGGTGTCGGGATCGATGTGGTAGATATCGCCCTCGGAGATAGCCTCTACGGGGCAGACGGGCAGGCAGGTGCCGCATGCCACGCATTTGTCGGTGATTACGTAAGCCATAGTCTGTAATTGGTTAAATTGGTTAATTGTGGTTCGTTTGAAGAATGATTCGACTGCAAAAATAGGCCTTTTCCCTAAATCTGCAAAGCTTTTCCGAAAAAAATCTCCTCTGTCGGCAATTGAAAGATACGTTCTTCCTGCGGGCTGCAATTATTTCCCAGGCATTTGAATATGACTTTTCGCGGAGAAACATCCCCGTCAGGGCGGCATACCCAGGGAGGGGTACGCACGAAAAGTGCGCTACTTCGCAGTAACGCACCTCCCTCATAACCAAAATTCAAGTATATATAACGTTGTCTAACAATCTCGATCAAAAAAATCCCGACGCTGTGCCTGCCTGAAGCAAACATGTCGGGAACGGACAGCTAAATCGCAGATACCGTCAATATCTTTATGTGGGAGGTGAAGCGGTGGTAAAGATATAAGAAAATAGCGATGTGTCTCTTCCTTGGTGTCAGGCATTGCAAAGTTACAAACAAAAGTCAGCATTCAGGCAATAAATCATTGCCATTTTTTTAGCCGAAGAATCATTATTACCCCATTTGTCAACAGTTTTACCCCAAACAATGGCATTTTAACACTTATAACCGCCAATCCGTATTAGAAAAAATACTTAACTTCGCGTCATGGAACCCTTGATCCCACTCATTGGAATGAACCCCGCCGAACTGGAAGCCGTCGCCCAGGACTGCGGGATGCCGCGCTACGCCGCCCGACAGATGGCCGACTGGCTCTATCAAAAACGCGTGACGGCCATCGACGGGATGACAAATCTCTCGAAACGGGCGCGGGCCATGCTGGCCCAGCGCTACTGCACAGGCCGCGAAGACCCCCTGAAGCGGGTGGCGTCGGCCGACGGGACGGTGAAGTATCTCTTCCGCGGCGCGGCCGACCGCGACGTGGAGGCAGTGATGATACCTGACCGCGACCGGGCGACGCTCTGCGTCAGCTCGCAGGCCGGATGCCGCATGAACTGCGCCTTCTGCATGACCGGGCGGCAGGGATTCCACGGCAATCTGTCGGCCGCACAGATCATCAACCAGATACTCTCGGTCGACGAGTCGGCCGAGCTGACCAACGTGGTATTCATGGGGATGGGCGAGCCGACCGACAACCTTGAGGCCGTGATCCGCGCCATCGACATACTGACGGCGCCATGGGGACTGGCATGGAGCCCTAAGCGCATCACCGTTTCGACGGTAGGGCGCCCCGAAGGGATACGTCAGCTGCTCGACCGCACGAAGGTGCACATGGCCCTGAGCGTCCACTCCCCTTTCGCTGCCGAGAGAGCGGCTATGATGCCCGTGGAACGGGCCTATCCGGTGGCCGATGTGATCGGGCTGCTGCGCGGCCACGACTTCGCCCATCAGCGGCGGCTGTCGGTGGAATACACCATGATGCGCGGCAAAAACGACGACCTGCGCCATGCCGAGGCACTGGCCCGGCTGCTTCGCGGCACCGACGCGCGGGTCAACCTGATACGTTTCCATCCGGTGCCGGGATATGATGAGACGGCGCCGTCGGAGGGGGTCATGACCGCTTTCCGCGACCGCCTGAACGCGCTCGGCGTCACCGCCACCATTCGCGCCTCGCGCGGCGAGGACATCGACGCGGCGTGCGGCATGCTCGCGGGCAAGAAAAAGATCAGCGGGGAAACTCCACGGTAAAGCGCGTCAGCAAGCCGTCGGGATCGGTGCGCAGCGAGAAGCGGCACCGGTGCTTCTCGAGAATATCCGACACGAACATCAGTCCCAGTCCGCGTCCGCCGGGCTTGGTGGAAAAGAAAGGAGTGAACAGGCGCCGCGACACCTCGGGGCTCACGCCTGCGCCGTTGTCGGCCACCTCCAGACGCACCGGACTGCCGCCGGCTTTCACCGTCACCCGGCCCCCCTGGCGCGCGCCGATGCTCTCTATGGCATTCTTCACCACATTGACCATCACCTGCTCCAGCAGCACGGCATCGGCCATGACAGGCATCGGGCCGTCGCACCGGAGCTCCATCTCCAGTCCGGCGGGAGCCATCCCTTCGAGAAAACGCCACATGGAGCGGAGCGTCTCGGCCAGATCCACTGGCTGCAGACGCGCCTCCGGTATCTTGACCACTTCGGCATATGAACTTATGAACTTGCCCAGACCGGTGCAGCGCTCCTGGCAGCTCTCCACGGCCTCGGCCATCATGCCGTCGGCGCTCACCGCAGGCATTCCGCTCACCAGTCCCAGGATGGAATTGACGCCGGTAAGGGTATTGTTGACCTCATGGGATATGATGCGTATCACCTTGCCGTACGCCTCGCGCTCGGCGCGCATCACCTCGTCGGTCAGCTCCTCGAGCAGCACGAACGTACGGCGGAAGCCATTGTCCATAAACCACAGCTTGGAGCAGCGCAGCACGTTGGAGTCGCCCATGCGCAGCGTATCGGTGGATCCCTGCTCCACACCGGCTATGGCTTGGGCCAGCGGCGACGACATCTCCTCGAAACTGCGGCACACGGCCTCGGCCGGACGCCCGAATCCGAGAGCCTCGGCCATCGAACGGTTCATCTCGATGACGCGGCCATCGAAATCAAGTATGGCCACACCCATCGGCGACACGTCGATAAGCTGCTTGAGGAAGTTGTTCTGCTCCATGACCCGCAGCCGCTCCGACTTGAGCCGATCCATCATCGAATTGAACACCCCGACGAGCGTATCGGCATCGCGCTGACCCACGTGGGCCAGCCGGGTGCTGAAATCCTGCCCGCGGAGCAGGTCCATGCCGTTGACCACGGCATTGACAGGCTTTACCAGGCTGTAATAAAGCGCAGCGAGCAGTCCGAGCGGAGCGGCCGCAAGCCCCACCCGCCACCATAGCGCAGCCGATGATGCCGCCGTCTCCTCCGATCCGAAGAGAGGCCAGAGCCACACGGCGTCTATAGCCAGCACCGTAAACGTCAGTACGGTGAATATCCAGGATGATTTCATTTGAGTCCGTATTTTTCCATCCGGCGGTAGAGCGCCTGGCGTGAGAGACCGAGCGAGGCTGCAGCCAGCGACAGGTTGCCTCCGGCCGCCGCTATGGCCTCGGCCACGGCCGTGCGCTCCATGTCGCCGAGCCGCGGGGAGGCGCCCGTTTCCGACGACGATGCGGCTTCATCGGGAGCCAGTCCGGCGAATGTGTCGACATCTATTTCAGGAGCGTCGCTCACGATGATCGCACGCTCCACCATGTTGCGCAGCTGGCGGATGTTGCCCGGAAAAGGCTGTGTCTGGAGCCACCGGCAGGCGGCGTCGGTCAGACGGCGCGGGCGCGTGGAGGTGCGGGCGGCATACTGCTGCGCGAACCAGTCGGCCAGCAGCGGTATGTCGTCGAGACGCTGCCGTAGCGCCGGCAGCCGTAGAGTAATGAGATTGATCCGGTAGAAAAGGTCCTCGCGGAACGTGCCCTCCGCCACCATGCGCTGAAGGTCGGCATTGGTGGCGCACACCACGCGCACGTCGGTGCGGCGGGTGGCGCTGTCGCCGAGCGCCTCGAAAGTATGTTCCTGCAGCACGCGCAGCAGCTTCACCTGCGAGGCCGCGTCGAGCTCGCCTATCTCGTCGAGGAATATCGTCCCTCCGTCGGCAAGCTCGAAGCGCCCCTTGCGCGAACTGACGGCGCCGGTGAAGGCTCCCTTGACGTGGCCGAACATCTCGCTTTCGAAGAGCGACCGAGATATGCCGCCGAGATTGACCGTCACAAACGGGCCGGAGGCCCTGCGGCTGTTGGCATGGATAGCCCGGGCTATCAGTTCCTTGCCGGTGCCGTTCTCGCCGAGGATCAGCACCGGCGCCTCCGTCGGGGCCACGCGCTCCACCGTGCGGAGCACCTCTTCAAGACCCTGACTGCAGCCTACGATCCCCTCGCGCCGCAGCTCGCCCTCGGCCGGGCGGCGGCTCCGCGTAAGCTCCAGAGCCGTAGCCACGCGCCGGAGCATGACCGGGGGCTGCCAGGGCTTCGTCACGAAGTCGAATGCTCCCAGACGCATCCCTTCCACTGCAAGGTCAATACTGCCCCAGGCCGTGATGAGTATCACGGGCACATCAGGCGCCAGCACCTTGAACCGCCGCAGCAGTTCCAGCCCCTCCTGCCCCGAGGTGATCGAAGTGGAAAAGTTCATATCCATCACCGCCAGATCAGGCTTCGAGGCCCGCAAAGCCTCAAGCGCCTCGTCGGGCGACGCGGCAGTGACCGTCTCATGGCCGGCGCTGCGCAGCAGCAGGCTCAGCGAGAGCCTGACCGATTTATCGTCATCAACTATCAGTATCATAGAAACATTCTCACGCCAGTTCCATCATATCGAAAAACATCAGCCGAGTATGGTCATTCGCCGTTTTCTCCGTGAGAAGATTGAAACCATTCTTTTTATAGAACCCCACCGCCGAGAGATAAGCATCGACGGTAATATAACGGAATGCCGAAAATCCCGGATGATCATTCAGCATACCCTTGAGTATATTAAGCAGATCGCTTCCGATATTGCGTCCCCTGTAAACAGTAGAAACCGCGAATCTGCCTATTTTGATTGCGGGATAACTGCCGAACCTCTTTCGGTCAGGGAAACTGTCCTTAATCTTTTTCCACTGGCTGTTTGTAACTTCCTGCCGACTGATTTTATCGTTCAACAAGCAAAAATAAGCTACAACACGACCCTCATCCTCAAGCACAAACGATGTAGCAATGCGCTTGTCGAGAAAGCCTTTTGCGTCCTCGACAAGAAAACCATTCAAATCCTCGTCACCGCAGTCAAAACCTGAAAGATCTGTATCGGCAGAAAGCCTGACAAGTTTCATTATACACAGACAGTGATATAAGTTTTCGCTTTCTTTACGGCTTCCTGAAGTTTACGGGTGTTCTCGGCACGCTGCTCTTTGGAGAGATTCTCTACTTCAAGCCGGCGGCGGTCAAAACGCCGGGCATCATTGCCTGTCAGTATCGGTGTTTCAGCTATCGGTCTTGCCATGATGTGCAGTCTTATTTTCTTATCATTTTACAAAGATAGAACATTTTCCGCATATTACAGGATCATTCAGCCCATAAAATACACGAATCAATCGCGGGTATTGGAATTTTTCGTTAACTTTGCGGAAATAATAACATCTAATCGAAACCAATCCCTTCGAATCTCATGGAAAGACTTCTCAAGACCATCGTGAAGCATTTCGCCGTAAAGGGCACGGTCAGCTCCGTGAAACCCCTCGGCAACGGACTCATCAACGACACTTATATCGTAAAGACCGAAGAGGCTGACGCTCCCGACTACGTGCTCCAGCGCATCAACCACCACATATTCACCGACGTCGACGTGCTGATGGACAACATCGCCGCCGTCACCGGCCACATACGCGCCAAGCTCGAAAAAGCGGGCGAAGACGACATCGACCGCAAGGTGCTGACATTCGTACCAAATACGGCCGACGGCAAATATTATTTCTTCGACGGCGAATGCTACTGGCGCATGATGGTGTTCATACCCGACGCCGAGACATTCGAGGCAGTCAACCCCGACTCGTCGCGCAACGCCGGCAAGGCCTTCGGCCACTTCCAGGCGATGCTCGTCGACATCGACAAGGAGCTCAAGGAGAGCATCCCCGACTTCCACAACATGGAGTTCCGCCTCCAGCAGCTCCACGACGCCGTGGAGGCTGATCCCGAGGGACGCGTGGCCGAGGTGAAGCCCCTGCTCGACGAGCTTGAGAAGCGCGCCGACACAATGTGCCGCGCAGAGCAGCTCCACCGCGAGGGCAAGCTCCCGAAGCGCATTTGCCACTGCGACACCAAGGTCAACAACATGATGTTTGACCATCAGGGCAACATACTCTGCGTCATCGACCTCGACACCGTAATGCCGAGCTACATATTCAGCGACTACGGCGACTTCCTGCGCACAGCCGCCAACACACTGGCCGAGGACGATCCCGACATCGACCGCGTGGAGTTCAACATGGACATCTTCCGCGCCTTCACCGAAGGCTACCTGTCGTCGGCACGCGGATTCCTCACCCCCGTGGAGATCGAGAACCTTCCCTATGCAGCCGCCCTCTTCCCCTATATGCAGGCCGTGAGATTCCTCACCGACTACATCAACGGCGACACATATTATAAGATCAAATATCCCGACCACAATCTGGTGCGCACACGCAACCAGTTCAAACTCCTGCAGAGCGTCGAGGCCCATACGCCCGAAATGCGCGAGTTCATAGCGGCCCAGCTGGCCTGACCCGGCGCCACCTCGGGGTGCACTCACATTACGCCCCAGCAGCCACACACACCATGGCAGCGAGCCGATTTCATAGGATTTCGGCCCGCTGCCATACTTTTCACGGCCCAGCCCAGACTCCCGCAGCCTCCTATTAGGGCGCGGGAGCCGAAAATCAGCGGCCGAGAAGAGGGCTAATTGAAAAAGAAATAGTATCTTTGCAAGCTGAAACGCTTGAACATTAAAAATAACATTAATCCATACTTATTATCACAATGCAAAGCAAAGGAAAATTAGGAAGCGTCGTGGCCGGTGTCATCGCCATCTTCCTGGTGCTCATTTGCCTCTTCTACATCTCCTTCACGCTGGTGACCAACCACCACGAAGAGAAGGCCGAGGCTTATGCGACCACCGTGGCAGGCAGCGCAGGCGTCAATTCCGACAATTACCGAATGGCCTATAAGAGCTATATCGATTCGATTTCCAGAGAGAAAGTCTATCTCGGCTACACCTTCGCCGAAGTGCAGAAACTTGGCGTAGGCCTCGGCCTCGACCTCAAGGGCGGCATGAACGTCACCCTGCAGGTATCGGTGCCCGACATCCTGCGCTCCATGGCCAACGCCGACGGCAACCCCTACTTCGAGACCGCCATCGAGATGACCGACTCAGTGGTCAAGGCCACCCGAAGCAACGACTACGTAAGCATCTTCTGCCAGCAGTACCATAAGCTCGACCCCCAGGGCGACCTCTCCGTAGTGTTCAAGGATCAGGTGAAGCGCGGCGACAGCCCCGAGGCTGCCGAAGCAGCCCTCAAGCAGGAGGTCAAGGACCGCGTCAGCTCGTCGACCAACGTGCTCCGCAACCGTATCGACCAGTTCGGCGTCGTAGCCCCCAATATCCAGGAGCTTGAGAAAGACGGCCAGATACTGCTCGAACTGCCGGGCGTCAAGGAGCACGACCGCGTCAAGGAGCTGCTCAAATCGTCGGCCAACCTCGAATTCTACGAGACTCTCCCCGCCAGCGAATTCCAGGGCTCGCTCATGGAGCTCACAGCCCTCGGACGCGCCGACTCCACAGGCGACGGCCGCGGACTGCTCGACTACTTCGTCCACACCGCCAACCCCTACAACCCCATAATGGTCGGAACAGCCGTGGCTGCCAACCGCGCCGCCATCGACTCCATCATCGCATCGCCGGCCGCACGCCGCCTGCTCCCCTCCAACGTCAAGCTCGCATGGGAGGTGAAGCCCGAGACGATGGAAGCCACCGACACCGCCACCGGCGCCACACGCCGAGTGGATCTCTACACGCTCGTAGCGCTCAAGACAGCCAACGGCCGACCCGCTCTGAGCGGCGACGTGGTCACCTCCGCCACCAGCGAGTTTGACCAGATGCAGGGCGGCAACTACGTGTCGATGAACATGAAGCCCGACGCAGCCCGCCAGTGGGCCCGCATCACCGCCGCCAACATCGAGAAGCAGGTGGCCATCGTGCTCGACGGACAGGTCTACTCAGCTCCCCGCGTCAACAACGTCATCGAGGGCGGACGCTCGTCAATCACCGGCAACTTCACCACCGATGAAGCCAAAGACCTTGCCAACGTACTCAAGAGCGGCAAGATGGCCGCCAAGGTCGACATCATCTCCGACACCGTCATCGGCCCCTCGCTCGGCCAGAAAGCCATCGAGGACGGCTTCATGTCGTTCATCGTGGCCCTCGTGCTGCTGATGATCTTCATGATGGCCATCTACGGAGTGATCCCCGGCCTGATCGCCAACCTCGGCCTGATATTCAACCTCTTCTTCACCTTCGGCATACTCGCCTCCTTCCAGGCCGTGCTGACCCTCTCGGGCATAGCCGGTATAGTGCTCGCCCTGGGCATGGCAGTCGACGCCAACGTGCTTATCTTCGAGCGCACCAAGGAGGAGCTCCGCGCCGGCAAGAGCGTGCGCCTGGCCATAGCCGACGGCTACAGCAACGCATTCTCGGCCATCTTCGACTCCAACCTGACGTCGGTCATCACCGGCCTCATCCTGCTCCTCTACGGCACAGGCCCCATCAAGGGATTCGCCACCACGCTGATCATCGGCATCATCTGCTCGTTCTTCACCGCCGTCTACCTGACACGCCTCGTGTTCATCATCGGCGAGAAAGCGCGCGCATTCCAGCATCTGACATTCACCACCCCGCTGTCGAAGAACATGTTCAGCGGCGCCAACTTCAACTTCCTCGGCACACGCCGCGCAAGCTTCATCACCGTCGGAGTCATCATCGTGGTGATCGTCTGCTCCTTCTTCGTGCGCGGCCTCAGCCAGGGCATCGACTTCTCGGGCGGACGCAACTACGTGGTTCAGTTCGACCATCCCGTGAAGACCCACGAGCTCCAGGCACAGCTCGCTCCCCTCTTCAACGGCGCACAGGTATCCGTGATCACCATCGACGACAACACCAAGGTGCGCATATCGACCAACTACCTTATCGACAGCGACGACCCCGACGTCGACAACCAGATCACCGAAATCCTCTACAAAGGACTCCAGAGCGAGATCGGCGACATGAGCCTCCACGACTTCTCGACCACTAACGAGGCCGTGGGCATCATCAGCTCGCAGAAAGTAGGCCCCACGGTGGCCAACGACATGCGCACCGACGCCGTCATAGCCGTGCTCCTCTCGCTGATCGCGATGTTCCTCTACATCCTCATCCGATTCCACAACATCGCCTTCTCCGTCGGCGCTCTGGCAGCCGTGGCGTTCACCGCCTTCACCATCATCGGCTTCTACTCGCTCTTCTACGGAGTGTTCCCCTTCGCCATGGAGATCGACCAGTCGTTCATAGCCGCCATACTGACGGTGATCGGCTACCAGATCAACGATACGGTGGTGGTGTTTGACCGCGTGCGTGAAAACGTAAGCCTCTATCCCAAGCAGGACTTCTTCACCAACATCAACCGCTCGATCAACTCCACCCTCGGACGTACGCTCATGACATCGGCCTCCACGCTGCTCGTGCTCCTCTGCATCTTCATCCTCGGCGGCGACGCCATCCGCTCGTTCACCTTCGCGATGATATTCGGCGTTGTCATCGGCACGTGCGCCACCATCTTCGTGGCATCGCCCGTGGCCTACCTAACCGAGCGCCGCAAAGGCAATAAGACCAACGCAGCCGTCAAGGCCTGATACACCCGCCGGTCAGTTGACCGACCCATACCCTACAGGGGCCGCAGCGCATCCGTGCGCCGCGGCCCCTGCTGTATCCGGCCATACTGACAGGCGCGAATGTCATTCGGCCTTATGCCATCCGGAGGCTGACGCGATATATCGCGTCACTACCATCGGTTTCAGCTGACTCATCGTGGTCTTGTTGACTATCGGTGGACAATTTTGTAGCCGCTATTCCTACGCCTTTTTAAAATCCTGTTAAACATTCCTCCAGAAGGATGATTAGCTGTCACCATTTCTTAATTTTACTTTTGATTTTTTGACCGACAGGGGCCATACAGGGACGATTTTTCTATTCATATATATACTTAACTAAAAAAAACAGGAACGTGATTATGAAACGACTTCTACTCACCCTACTCGGGGCCGCGGCCCTGTGTGGCCTCTCGCCACACCCCGCCTCCGCCCAAACCTTCGAGACCCTGAGCATGGATCTACAGTTAAGAACTACAGATCCAAGTCACAATGAAGACCTTAAGTACACCAATCCGACTGTCGGAGAAACCCCTACCGACTGGTTTGACGCGGCAAGAATTTCAGCGGAGGCAGCAAACGGAGGATTCACCCGAATTGAAAACGACATTTTTATCATCGAATTCAATTACTTCGATCCACTTGGCACTACCGATCAGACAAAATCGCACTATACCACCGGCACATATCAAAGCAACTATAAAAAAGAAGCCGGCATCACTGCAGCGGCCGCGACGGCTGCGGCCACACAAAGCATCTTGATTTTCATGTTATTGTTTATTGGTATTGTTGGTTGGTATTGCCGAAAGCGAAGGGAGAGCGAGATTGTAGCGCAGAGCGATCACGCGGAGGAGGATTACCGTGGCCGCGCACGAAAGCCCCTGGCTGACGTAGCCGCCCCCGGCGAGCATCACGAGCCAGTAGACGAGCGCGCCGGCCAGACAGGCCGTGGCATAAATGTCCTTGCTGAATATGAGAGGAGCCTCGTTGATGAGGATATCGCGTAGCACTCCGCCGAAGGCTCCCGTTATGACGCCCATCACCGCCGCTCCCCACATCGGATAGCCTGCGGCGATGGTCTTCTGTATGCCTATGACGCAGAAGAGCGCCAGGCCGATGGAGTCGAAGATAAACAGTATGCGGTCGGAGCGGACGAGCCAGCGGCGGAACACGATGACCGTAGCCAGCGACATGGCGGTCACCGCCAGATACCAGGCCGACTGCATCCAGAAGAGCGGTATGTCGAGGAGCACGTCGCGCAGCGTTCCGCCCCCTATGGCAGTCACCAGACCGACCGTATAGGCGCCAAACCAGTCGAAGCTCTTGTTGGCCGCCAGACGTATGCCGCTTATCGCGGCCGCTGCCGTGCCGATCATCTCTATGATGAAAAGGAAGGTGGTGGAGTCCATTGCAGATGGTGTATGGAGGTATATAGTTTCTGCAAAATTAATCATTATTTTCCGAAAAAAACGCTACCGGCGGCAGCCGCCCGCGCCGCTCCGGAGCATTATTTTAAGGCCCGTGGCCTGCGGTTAAGGGATTTTTATGTAACTTTGCGCATAAATAACATCAATAAGCACCTTACACTCGAAAATGAAAATATTACGACACATAGCCCTTATGGCCACAGCGGCCCTCATGGCCGCCTGCACGGGCAAAAACGAATGGACCGTCAACGGACAGATCGAGGGGGCCGACGGACAGACCCTCATGCTTGAGGCGTCGACCAACGGGCGGTGGTATGCCATCGACTCGGTCAGCCTCCCTAAATCGGGCAACTTCACAATCTCACACAAGGCCGCCGGATATCCCGACATCTACCGTCTGCGTCTGGCCGAAAAGACACTCTACTTCCCGATCGACAGCATCGAGACCGTCACGGTGGTGAGCCGCGCCGACGCATTCGACAAGGAGTACACCCTCGACGGCAGCGACGCCGCGCAGCGCCTTATGTCGGTCGACAGGCAGCTCATGGCCGCCATTGCCGGCAACGCTTCGGGCCGCATGGAAGTGGACAGCCTGCTCAAGCGTGAGCTCGCGAAGATGATGCTGGCCGATCCGGCAGGAATCGTATCCTATTATATCCTCAACAAGCAGCTCAACGGCAAGCCCCTCTACGACCCGGCCAACAAGACCGACATCAGGATCATCGGCGCCGTGGCCAATGCTTTCGACCAGTTCCGCCCCAACGACCCGCGCACGGCCTACCTCAAGAAGCTCTTCCTCTCATCGCGGCGCACGGCCTCGCCATCGCAGACGGTGACCGCACAGGAGGTGCCCTTCTTCGACATCGCGCTCTACGACGACAAGGGGACGGAGCAGCGGCTCTCTGACGCAGCGGCAAAGAACAAGGTGGTAGTGCTCAACTTCACCGTCTACTCGGCCCAGGAGGCCCCGGCCTACAACATCGAGCTCAACAAAGCCTACGAGCGCTTCGGCGGCAAGGGTATGACCATCTACCAGATCGGAGTGGATCCCGACGAATACGTCTGGAAACAGGCCGCGCGCGAGCTCCCCTGGATCACGGTCTACAACTCGCCAAACGGCACCTCCGACAACCTGCTCAACTACAACGTCACCTCGCTGCCGGCCACTTTCATCATAGCCGACGGAGAGATCGCTGAGCGTATCACCGACATCAAGGATCTGCAGCCTGCGCTGGCACGGTATCTCTGACCGGCGCATAGCCTGACGACTTCAGGGCGGCGTGCCTGTGGCTCAAGCAGAGCCAGGCACGCCGCCTCCGTTTCCGGACATCCCGCCGTCGCCCACTCCGGCTCATCACGACGCCCTCGCAGGAGCAGCACCATATATCATATATCATGTGCAGGCAGCCCCGCCTATCCCTTTCGAGGGAATGGCGGGGCTGCCTGATATTGCTGGATTATATATTCCGGCTGATGCCGGGGTGCTTGATCCTGACGTATGTCTGTGTCGGAGGCTTCTCTTATTTGAGAGCGTCCTTCACTGCGTCGTTGGGCACCATCTGTTCCTGGAATGTGTAGGCGCCGGTCTTGGGCGACTTCACAACGCGAATCACTTTGCTGTAGGTGCGTCCTTCGCCCTTCTGGAGGGTAGCGACGGTTTTCTTTGCCATATCGTGGTGGTGTTACGAATTATTTGATTTCTTTATGTACAGTCACTCTCTTGAGGATGGGATTGTACTTCTTGAGTTCGAGGCGCTCGGTCGTATTCTTGCGGTTCTTGGTGGTGATGTAGCGCGAAGTGCCGGGCATTCCGCTGGCCTTGTGTT
>CALHWU010000015.1 GCA_938039795.1 uncultured Muribaculaceae bacterium | reverse complement strand
TATAAAATAACAGGCTTTTCGGGAAAACATGGCATTTTTAAATGAAAGAGCCGTGTTCCTTTGTAGGGTTTTGGGGCGAAATTTTTTCATGGAATGGAGAAAAGGCTTAACTTTGCGGTGAAAACCCTACATAAAACAACATCTTTCAAGTTATACTTTAGATTATCTCTCAACTTAGATTATCTCTCAAATCATTTTCAGATATGCAACATCAGGATTCGCTCAATGCCTATATACTGCAGTCGGTGCGCGACAACTGGGAACAGCTTGCGCTGACCGACTTCAACGGTGTCTCGTTCCAGTACAAGGATGTGGCCCGCAAGATCGCCAAACTCCATCTGCTTTTTGATCATGCGGGCGTGAAGCCGGGCGACCGCGTGGCTATCTGCGGACGCAATAGTGCCCAGTGGGCGGTGGCGTTCCTCGGCATCATCACTTATGGCGCTGTGGCGGTGCCCATACTCAACGAGTTCAAGCCCGACAACATACACCATCTCGTCAGCCACAGCGAGGCGAAGCTGCTATTTGCCGACGCTGCCGTGTGGGAAAACCTCGACTCCGACTGCATGAGCCAGATACTGGGCGCGATACTGATCAGCGACTACTCGCTGCTGATGTCGCGCTCGGAGGCGCTGACCCGCGCCCGCGCCAATCTCAACCGTTTCTTCGGCGAGAAGTATCCGGAGCGTTTCGATGCCGAGAGTTTCGAGGTGGCGCTCACCAATCCCGAGGATCTGATGCTGATCAACTATACGTCGGGGTCGACAGGCTTCTCCAAGGGGGTGATGCTGCCCGAGCGGTCGCTCTGGAGCAATGTGGAATTCACCATCGACAAGATCGACTTCCTGCTGCCGGGCGACGGAATCGTATGCATGCTTCCGCTCGCCCACATGTACGGGCTGACGGTCGAGCTGCTCCATCCGTTCGTCAAGGGGTGCCATATCAACTTCCTGACGCGCACACCCTCGCCGAAAATCATCATGGATGCTTTCGCGCGCGTAAAACCGAAGATGATTGTCACCGTGCCGCTCATCATCGAGAAAATCATCAAGAACAAGGTCTTCCCGCTGCTCGACAAGCCGATGATGAAGCTGCTGATGCACGTGCCGTTTGTCGACAACCGTCTGCTCGCCAAGATCAAGGCGCGCCTGACTGATACTTTCGGAGGCCAGGTGGAGGAGATAATCATAGGCGGGGCCGCTCTCAACAAGGATGTGGAGGAGTTTCTGCGCCGTATCGAGTTCCCGTTCACCGTGGGCTACGGCATGACCGAGTGCGGCCCGCTGATCAGCTATGCGCCGTGGCGTCAGGCGCGGCCGGGCTCATGCGGATGCGTTGTGGATCGCATGGAGGTGAAAGTCGACTCGCCCGACCGCACGACGGTGCCGGGGGTGATCTGGGTGAAGGGCGAAAACGTGATGCTCGGCTATTACAAGAATGATGAGGCCACAGCGCAGGTGTTTGACGCCGACGGATGGATGACCACCGGCGACATAGGATGCGTTGACGACGACAATTTTATCTATCTGCGCGGCCGCGACAAGAATATGATACTCGGCCCGTCGGGGCAGAATATATATCCCGAGGAGATTGAGCAGAAGCTCAACAACATGCTGTTTGTCAGCGAATCGGTGGTGATCGACGATGCCGGCCGCCTCGTGGCTCTGATACATCCCGACCTTGATCTGCTGACGCAGCATCAGATCGGCTCCGAGGAGCTTCAGCAGATAATGGCCGACAACATCTCGCAGCTCAACAAGGAGTTGCCCTCATACTCGCAGATCTCCAAATTCGATCTGATGAGCGAGGAGTTCGAGAAGACGCCAAAGCGCTCTATCAAGCGTTATCTCTACCAGCGCTGAACGCATCATTCATCTATGATGCAGGGCTCCCAGTCGAGGATGTTCTGAACCCATCCGGAAGGGAGCTTTGCCGCTATCCAGGCGCATAGACGTATAAGCGGATGGATGCCGGCCAGCCGCCATATGTGCCTGTTGACTTCCGGGAAAGTCTCCTTCCAGAGCGCCACGTCGGCGCGTGGACGCTGCAGCAGCTTGATCTTGGCTGCGAATTTCATGGTGTCGAGAAATATGCCGTAGCGTTGTGACAGCCCGCGGTTGACGAACCACTTTTCCATCAGCAGGGCGTAGACCATGCGGTCGCGCATCACGGTTTCCTTATGCCCCATTGTCATCGACGGTGTCTCCGGATCGCGGTAATAATAGTAGACCGGATCGCTGACTGTGGCTATATGCCTTGCCAGCGCTATGGCACGGCAGGTGACGCTCAGGTCGTCCCAGAAGTCGATGCCCTCCGTAGGGAGCAGATCGTTATCCACGATCAGACTGCGGCGGATGAGTTTGTTGCACAGCGAGAATCCGGCAGTGTCCGGCCGCATCGCGTTCAGTCCCTTTGTCGCATGAGAGCGCCGCAGGTGTCTCTTTCCTGTGATCCAGATTTCGCAGAGTGGAGCTGTGGATATGTCTGTTTCGGATCCTGCGGCCTGAAGCAGTTTCGACAGGGCATCCGGAGTCATGGTGTCGTCGGCATCGCATCGCGCGAGAAACTCGCCGCGCGATTTTTCCACGCCAGTGCGGTAAGCCGCTGCCGAGCCGCGTCGGAACTGGTGAGCAGTCATGACAGTCCGTGAGGCCATCAGCTGATCAAGCTTCAGGTAAAGCTCTGCGATCTCCTCCGACCGGTCGGTGCTGCCGTCGTTGACAAGCACGAATTCCACTCCTTCTTTCATCGTCTGGGCAGCGAGGCTCTGGAGTGTTCGCTGTATGGTGCGCTCGGCGTTGTGATACGGCACGATCACGCTTATGAGTATTCTGTCAGTGTCAGTCATGGCGTCAAGGCAATGGCGTGATGATTCAGCTGGAGCCCCGCCGGCGGCGCAACGGCGGGAACAGGCGCTTGACCGACGACAGCCGCAGGCTCATGTGCGGAGCCGCGATTACGGCCGTGACCGCAGCGATGATGGCAGCAAGCCCTATGATCTCGCGCAAGGTGAGACTTTCGCCGAAGACGCTCACGCCGATGATTACGGCCGTCACCGGCTCCAGGGCTCCCAGTATGGCCGTGGGCGTCGAGCCGATGTAGTGGATGGCTCCGGTGGTGCATACAAACGACAGGGCCGTGGGGAATACTGCCAGACACACCACGCATCCCCAGAGCCACCAGCGGTCGACCGGTGGAGTCTGGATGTCGCCGGCCATGAGAAGGCGCACGGCGAAGAGCGTTACTCCGAACAGCAGCAGGTAGAACGTCACAGGCAGCGTCGCCACATATTTCAGCGACGACTTGTTGATGGCTACAATGTAGATCGCATAGGTCAGCGCCGAAGCGATGGCCAGGAGAGTTCCCGGCAGACTCAGCGGCTCGCCCCC
>CALHWU010000014.1 GCA_938039795.1 uncultured Muribaculaceae bacterium | reverse complement strand
GCCGAAGCTGTCCATTGATATGTAGAGAGCTATCATCAGTGCGTTCTGTGCTTCACTGAAGCCAAGTATCGAAGTCAGCAGTCCAAGCGATGCCATTATAGCTCCTCCGGGTATGCCAGGGGCTGCCACTATTGTAATGCCGAGCATTATGATGAAGTGGCTGAACATGCCTATGTCGAACGTCATGCCCTGCATGATCATTAGAGCCATGGAGCAGGCTACAAGTTTAAGGGCGCTTCCAGACATATGTACAGTAGCACATAAAGGCACTACGAAACCGGCAACATCCTCGCTTACACCCATCTTGATAGTCTGGCGTAGAGTGACCGGAATCGTAGCGGCCGACGATGATGTGCCGAGTGCGGTGAAATATGCCGGCATCATGGTCCAGAGCATTCTGAACGGATTTTTACGTGCGAACAATGAGGCGATACAGTATTGGAAAACAAGGATGAACACGTGGATGCCGAAAATCACCGCTATGACCTTTGCAAACGATATGAGTATAGTGCCGACCTGCCCTGACACCGTCATGGTCAGGAATATTCCGAAGATATAGAAGGGAAGAAGCGGCACGACTGCCTTGCGGATGGCGAGTCCCACGATCGACCTGAATTCTGCGAAAGCCGAACGTAGCACATCGGCCGATGTAATGGCTATACCGAGGCCGACTACAAACGCCGTCACCAGCGCTGTCATCACTCCCATCAGCGGCGGCATTCCTACTGTGAAGTAGGGTTCGATGGTGGCGCTTCCCTGCTCGACCGCTATCATAGCTTCATCCTGTCCTATCATAGAGGGGAAGAGCCATATGCCGGTGAAATATGAGGTGTAGCCTGCGAACAGTGTCGCGCCGTAAGCGAGCAGGAGAGTGACTACGAGCATTTTCCCGGCACGGATGCCGATATCGCCGATGGCGGGTGTGACGAATCCCACAATGATCAGCGGTATGAGAAATCCGAGGAACTGTGAGAATATGTCGTTGAATGTGGCACACACGCGGGCGATCCATTCGGGCGAAATCCATCCGATGGCTATACCGAGAGCTATTGCGATAATGATGCGGGGGAGCAGCCCCATATGGCGTATCTTGGTCTTCATTTTGCAAAGTTAAGGAAAAATATGAGTAATTTTGCGATATGTTACCTATGATTGATATTTGGCCGGAAGTACGCTCCGGGATTGCGGTATGGCAGCAGATCTGAATCGTTTGCGTCCGCTGATGCTCGGCGGGACGGGCAGCGATGTAGGCAAGAGCATGCTTGCCGCAGGGCTGTGCCGCATATTCCGCCAGGACGGTTACAGCCCGGCGCCGTTCAAGGCTCAGAATATGGCACTCAATTCCTATGCTACTCCGGAGGGCCTTGAGATAGGGCGCGCACAGGCCGTACAGGCCGAGGCTGCCGGTGTGACGTGTCATACCGATATGAATCCGGTGCTCCTAAAGCCGCAGAGCGATTCTACATGCCAGGTTGTAGTGGATGGCAGCCCTCAAGGCAGCTATTCGTCAATGAGGTTATATGATCCTGCCGTAAGATCCGAGCTGCGACGGCGCGTCTGCGATGCGTTCGACCGTCTGTCGGCGTGCTATAATCCGATCGTGATGGAGGGGGCGGGCAGTGTGGCCGAGCTCAATCTGCAGGATACCGACATAGTCAATATGCCGATGGCCGGATATGCCGGGGCCGCAGTAGTGCTTGTGGCGGATATAGACCGCGGCGGGGTATTCGCGTCGGCCTATGGCTCGATCATGCTGCAGCCCGAAAGGTTCAGGCCGCTGATAAAGGGAATTATCGTCAATAAGTTCAGGGGCGACCTGCGGCTGTTTGACCGTGGACGCCGTATGCTTGAGGAGTGTTGCGGAGTTCCGGTGGTAGGTGTCGTGCCATATATGGCGGACATCCATATCGAGGAGGAGGACTCGGTGTCGCTCGAACGAAAACCGGCAGTGCCGGTTCACGGGATGATCAACGTAGCCGTGATAAGGCTTCCGCACATATCGAATTTTACCGATTTCGACGCTCTGGAGCATACTGACGGGGTGAATGTCTATTATACTGCCGATCCACAGGCTCTGAAGGTAGCAAATCTGATTGTGTTGCCCGGCACGAAAACGACCGTCAGCGATCTCCGCTGGCTTGAGGAGAGCGGCATGGCCGGAATGGTCAGATCGATGGCTGAAGGTGGTGCAAAGATAGCAGGCATCTGCGGCGGCTATCAGATGATGGGCCGCACAGTGGATGATCCCGACGGTGTGGAGGGCTCTCCGGGATGTGTGGCCGGCCTTGGACTCCTGCCGGTGACAACTGTCATGTCGGGGACCAAACGGAACAAACAGACATGCTTTGCAATGGATGCTGACAACCGGCACATTACGGGGGAGGGCTACGAAATCCATATGGGGCGTACGAGCCTCGCCGACGGAGCCTCTCAGCTGTGCGTACTGTCGGACGGCACGGCCGACGGATGTCGCCGCGGAAACTGCCTTGGAACCTATCTTCACGGATTTCTTGATAATCCTGAGGTAATAGCATGGCTCATACCGGAGCTGGAAGGAAAAGTCCGCGACTACCGCCGTTACCGTCAGGAGCAGTATGATCTTCTCGCATCGCGACTGCGCGGATGTCTTGATATTGACATGATCTATAATATTATGCGGTATGACTGAGGGGCATGGCGATGATCTGTACCGCTATGGCGGACGGATCAGTGTGAATTTCTCCACCAACATATGGCAGCATGCCGATCATGAGCCCTTGAAACG
>CALHWU010000013.1 GCA_938039795.1 uncultured Muribaculaceae bacterium | reverse complement strand
GGAGGGTGGCGTAGTATTTCTCGTAGATGAGCGTGACGGGGCGGCCGGCTGATTCGGCTTCTCCGAGGTCGCGGGCGAGCGCGTCGGAAGCCACGGAAAAGGTCATGACGGAGTCGGCGCCCTCGGGGCGTATCCCGCCTTCGTAGGTCTTGAAAATGATGCCGCGCTTCTCTATCGAGGTGATGCGTCCGGTGATCCGGGCCTCTACGGCATATGGGCTGCAGTAGCGGAGGTAGAACGTCATGCCGAGGGCAACGCCGCCGATCAGCGCCAGCCATATGAAAAATCGGCGCAGACGATGGGGACGGCGCTTCCTGACGCCTGACTGAACGGAATCGTCGGCTCCGGAGCGGAAGTCGATGGTGTCGGGTCGGCGTAGCGTGACGGGTTCTTCGTCGTCAAACAGATCGTCGTGGTCAGTGGCGTTCATCGGCGTTGGTTTTATTATTGCGTTTGTCTATAGCGATCAGCACGAAGGTGATGATGCCAAGGAGTATTAACAGAAGTGTCTGGCATCCCATGACGGTGTTGCCGAACGAGAGGGCGTATTCGCGGGTGAGGCCGGGCACGGCCGAAGCATACATGCTCAATCCGAACATCAGCGCCCACTGGTAGGGGCCTATGCCGCCGTTGGACGGCACGGCCATGGAGAGGCTCGACAGGACGAAGCAGACGAGCACGGCTGTAGCGCCGAATTCCTCGGCTACAGCGGCCGTCAGCGGGAAAGCGTAGAAGCACACGTAGAGCTGCGCGAAGTAGCAGCCCCAGATGAGGGCGGTGAAGAAGAGCCACATCCCTTTGCCCTTCATCTTCACTGCCACGGCAAACCCCTGCCAGATGCCTGTGAGCAGGCTGCGCACTGCCTTGACAGCGCGGCTTTTGGGAAACCTGCGCCATAGGATGACGCACAGCGCGGCCAGTGCGAGGACCGCTCCCCAGAGGAGCGGCGAGCAGAGCATGGCGGTCATCCGGGTATACATGTCGGGATTCTGCTGCAGGTAGCTGACGATCTGCGGCCGGGCTACGACGAAAGCGATCAGTGTCAGGAGGAAGACCGTCACGGTGTCGCTCAGGCGGTCGCAGATCATGGAGCCGAAGACGGTGGAGAATGGCGCACGCTGGCGTTCGGCGATATAGCCGGTGCGCCACAGCTCGCCGAGCCGTGGCAATATGAGATTGACGGCATACGTGCCGAAAATCGAAAGCACGAGGATGCCGAGCGGCGTGCGCACGTTGAGCGCGTTGAGCTGTATGCGCCAGCGCATGGCTCTGAACACGTGGGAGAATATGCTGATTCCCAAGGCAAGGGCGATATAGCCGAAGCGGCACTCCGTGCGTATGATCCGCGCCATCTCGTGCAGGTCTACGCCCGTGAAGAGCAGATAGCAGAGGCCGACGGTGATTATCGGGGGGACGCCATACTGGAGCAGTTTCTTCCAGAGCGGCGACGACTGACGGTGCGTCGCGTCGGTTCGTATTTTGTCGGGCGAGTTCATCGGCGGTCGGTATTGCCCTCGTAGAAGTTGATAAACGCCCGGTTGACGGCCCTGAATCCGCCGGGGGTGGGATAGTCGCCGCAGAAATACCAGTCGCCCGGATGATCCGGAATCGACTTGTGGAGGCCTTCGAGGCTCTGGTAGATGATCTCCACCTCGGCTTCCACTTCGGGCGGTGTCAGCATGGCGGCTATCTTCTCGGATATCTCGGTGTCGGTGAATGGCGCATAGACTGCCTTCACGCAGTTGGTCTGCTCGGAGTCAGGGCGCTTCTCCATTTCCAGGCACCGACGGTAGGTGTCGTCGAGCACGTCGGTCATGCCACGGTCGCGGAGCAGCGCCACCGCCGCGCGGAACGCGCAGAATTCCGCCATGCGCGACATGTCGATGCCGTAGCAGTCGGGGTAGCGCACCTGGGGCGAGGAGCTGACTACGACGATCTTGCGCGGGCGCAGGCGGTCGAGGATGCGGAGTATGCTCTGGCGCAGCGTCGTGCCGCGCACTATCGAGTCGTCGATCACTACGAGGGAGTCGCGTCCGTCGGCCACGCATCCGTAGGTGACGTCGTAGACGTGTGCGGCCAGTTCGTCGCGCGCCGCGCCTTCGGCTATGAATGTGCGCAGCTTGATGTCCTTTATGGCTATCTTTTCGATCCTGACCCGGCGGCTCATGATGCGGTTGAGAGTGTCGAGAGTCAGCGTTCCGGTCTGCTGTGCGGCGAGTATGGAGTCGGCCTTCAGTCCGTCGAGATACTGGTTGAGACCCTCCGTCATGCCGTAGAAAGCCACTTCGGCGGTGTTGGGTATGAAGGAGAACACCGAGTGGTCGATGTCGTAGTCGACAGCCTTGAGTATCTGGTCGACGAGGTTGCGTCCGAGCGCCTTGCGCTCCTGGTAGATCTCGGCGTCGGAGCCGCGTGAGAAGTAGATGCGCTCGAACGAGCAGCGGGCGTTGGGGGCCATGGGGAGTATGCGGCTGACTGACAGCTTGCCGGCTTTGCTTACTATGAGCGCCTCGCCTGGATCGAGCTCGCGGACGTCGGCGCGGCGTACGTTCATGACGGTCTGGATTACGGGTCGCTCTGAGGCCACGACTACCACCTCGTCGTCGGCATAATAGAAAACCGGGCGGATGCCGGCAGCGTCGCGCAGGGCGAACATGTCGCCCGATCCGGTAGCGCCGCATATGACGAACCCGCCGTCCCATGTCGGAGCCGCTGCGCGGAGCACGTCGGTCATGTCGAGATTGTCCTCTATGTAGCGAGTCAGCTGGGTGCCCTGCAGCCGGTGGCGTGCCGTGCGGTATACTTCGTGGTTGGCATGATCGAGCGCATATCCGAGCTGTTCGAGGAGCACGACTGTGTCGGAGTAGATGCGCGGATGCTGTCCGCTGGCCACGATCTCGTCGAATACACGGTCGACGTTGGTCATATTGAAGTTTCCGCAGAGCAGCAGGTTGCGCGAGCGCCAGTTGTTGCGCCGCAGGAAGGGGTGTACGTAGGATATGCCGCTTTTGCCGGTTGTGGAGTAGCGGAGGTGGCCCATATATATCTCCCCGACAAAAGGCACCTCGCGTTCTACCTGCTCCGCCGGCATATGCTCCACGTCGGAGGCGTCGAGAGCGGGACGGATCTTGCTGAAAATCTCCTGTATGGCTCCGGCGCCGAGGGCTCGTTCGCGGAACACATATTCGTGACCCGGTTCTGCATGAAGCTTTACTACTCCGATGCCTGCGCCTTCCTGGCCGCGGTTGTGCTGTTTCTCCATCATCAGATAGAGTTTGGATAGAGCGTTGCAGTAGGTGCCGTAGCGCTGGCGGTAATATTCGAGCGGCTTGAGCAGGCGTATCATCGCCACTCCGCATTCATGTTTAAGCGGTTCCATTGACGTGTCGAATTAAAGCGCAAAATTAGTGAGAAACGGCTGAAAATAGTGTTAGAGATTCAAAAAAATTTCATCCGTCGGATAAAATTGCATACATTTGCAATCATAAAAATCTTACCATAACAAATCAATCATCATGAAATCAAAGATCAACAAGGCTTTTGCCGAGCATTTCGGCGGCGAAGGCACTCTCTATGTGGCTCCGGGACGCTTCAACCTCATCGGCGAACACACCGACTACAATGGCGGATTCGTATTCCCGGGCGCCATCGACAAGGCCATCATGGCTGAGATCCGCCCCAACGGCACCGACCGCGTGCGCCTCTACTCCATCGACCTTGACTCGACCGCCGACTTCGGTCTGAAAGAGGAGGACGCTCCCAAGGACCAGTGGGCACGCTACATCTTCGGCGTATGTCGCGAGATCATCAAGCGCGGCGGCAAGGTGGAGGGTTTCGACGCCGTGTTCGCAGGCAATGTGCCCCTGGGTGCAGGTCTGTCGTCGTCGGCCGCTCTCGAAAGCTGCTTCGCGTTCGCTCTCAACGATCTCTTCAACGACAATAAGTTCGACCGCATGGAGCTCGCCCGCATCGGCCAGAGCACCGAACACAACTACTGCGGCGTCAACTGCGGCATCATGGACCAGTTTGCAAGCTGCAACGGCAAGAAGGACAACCTGATGCGCCTCGACTGCCGTTCGGGCGAATTCGAATATTTCCCCTTCAAGCTCGACGGCTACAAGCTCGTGCTCGTCGACTCGCGCGTGAAGCACGAGCTCGTCGACTCGCCCTACAACAAGCGCCGCCAGAGCTGCGAGCGCGTGGCCAAGCACCTCGGCGTGGAGACTCTTCGCGACGCAGACATGGCAATGCTTGAGGCTGCCAAGGCCGACCTCTCCCACGAGGACTATATGCGTGCCAAGTATGTCATCGAGGAGAAGCAGCGCGTGCTCGACGTGTGCGACGCCCTGCTCAAAGGCGACTACGAGACCGTAGGCCGCTGCATGTATGCCACACACGAAGGCCTGTCGAAGGACTATGAGGTGAGCTGCGAGGAGCTCGACTTCCTCAATGACGTGGCCCGCGAATGCGGCGTCACCGGCTCGCGCATCATGGGCGGCGGCTTCGGAGGCTGCACCGTCAACCTGGTGAAGGATGAGCTCTACGACAACTTCATCACCACCGTAAAGGCCCGCTTCAACGAGAAGTATGGTCACGAACCGCAGATCTACCCCGTGATCGTCAGCGACGGCGCCCGCCGCTACTGCGAGTGCTGATCACAGCTCACGAGACGAATGATTTACCGGCGTCCGGCGTCGCCATAGGCGGCATCCGGGCGCCGGTTGTTTTTTGCGGGAGAGTCAGCGCGGAATTTGGCGGTTGGGAAAATAATTCGTAACTTTGCGGAAGATTGAAATTCAGGTAAGCAAAGATGGGTCTCGCCCGCATGAACAGTGGGCCGGGATTCTTTTATTTTTTGTCGCCTGAATTTTCCGTATATTTTATCAACACCACGAAAAATTTCAAACAATCATGGCAATAACTTACATGACCAAGGAGGGTTACAAGAAAAAGATGGACGAGATCGCCTACCTTGAATCGGTGGAGCGTCCACGTATCTCACATGCTATCGCGGAAGCGCGCGACAAAGGTGACCTTTCGGAAAACTCGGAATACGACGCAGCCAAAGAGGCGCAGGGCATGCTGGAGATGAAAATCGCCCAGCTGAAGGATCTTGTGGCCAACGCACGCATTATCGACGAGAGCACGCTCAACAACGAGGAGGTGCAGATACTCAACCGCGTGAAGATAAAGAACGTGGCCAACGGTATGGTGATGGAATACACCATCGTGGCCGACAGCGAAGCCAACGTCCGCGACAAGAAGATAGGCTCCTCCACCCCCATCGCCCAGGGACTGCTCGGACATAAGCTCGGCGAGGTAGTCGAGATCAAGGTGCCTGCCGGTCTCATGAAGTTCGAGATCGTCGAGATTAATTTCTGATCCAAGACATCATATAGCAATGGCAACGATATTCACAAAAATCATCGACGGCGAGATCCCCTGCTACAAGGTGGCCGAGGATGACCGTCATATAGCTTTCCTCGATATAAATCCGGTGGCTCCGGGCCACACTCTGGTGGTGCCGAAACACGAAGTCAGCTACCTTTTCGATCTTGACGACGAAGAGTATGTGGCTCTGGAGCTCTTCGCCAAGAAGGTGGCCAAGGGATTGCGCAAGGCGATGCCGTGCAAGCGCATCGGCGAGACCGTAATCGGTCTGGAGGTGCCCCACGCACATATCCATCTGATACCCATCACCGGCATCTACAATTGCCTGCAATTCCGCATGGCGTTCCATCAGCGAACGGTCCTCCGGGT
>CALHWU010000012.1 GCA_938039795.1 uncultured Muribaculaceae bacterium | reverse complement strand
GCAAAAATGAACCACTACGAAACCGTTTTCATTTTAACTCCCGTTTTGTCTGACGTTCAGATGAAGGAAGCGGTAGAAAAGTTCGCTGATGTGCTCAAAGCCGAGGGCGCGACCATCGTGAACGAAGAGCTCTGGGGTCTGCGCAAGCTCGCCTATCCCATCGCCAAGAAGTCGACCGGCTTCTACAGCCTCATCGAATTCGACGCTGATCCGACCGTAGTGAAGAAGCTTGAGACAGCTTACCGCCGCGACGAACGCGTCATCCGATTCCTCACATTCCGTCTCGACAAGTATGCCGCCCAGTATGCCGAGAAGCGTCGTTCGCTCCGTGCAGGCAAGGCCGCTGCCGCCAAGGAAGAAAAAGTAGAAACCGAAACAAAGGAGAATTAAGCTATGGCACAGACACAGTCAGAAATCCGCTACCTCACTCCGCTGTCGGTAGACGTGAAGAAGAAAAAATATTGCCGGTTCAAGAGAAGCGGTATCAAGTATATCGACTACAAGGATCCTGAATTCCTCAAGAAGTTCCTCAACGAGCAGGGCAAGATACTTCCCCGCCGCATCACAGGCACTTCGCTGAAGTTCCAGCGCCGTGTGGCTCAGGCCGTGAAGCGTGCCCGCCATCTGGCCCTCCTGCCCTACGTCACCGACTTGATGAAATAACCCCTAAACTCTGACAGCAATTATGAAGATCATACTTAAGGAAGACATTCCGTCGCTGGGTTACAAGGACGACGTGGTCATCGTCAAAGACGGCTATGGCCGCAACTACCTCATCCCCCAGGGCAAGGCCGTTATCGCCAGCCCGTCGGCCCTCAAGTCGCTCGCCGAAGAGCAGAAGCAGCGCGCCCACAAGCTCGCCAAGATCAAGGCTGACGCCGAGGCTGTGGCCGAGTCGCTCAAGGACGTGGCTCTGACCATCGGTGCGAAGACAAGCTCCACCGGCACAATCTTCGGATCGGTCAACAACATCCAGATCGCCGAGGCTCTCGAGAAGCTCGGTCACAACATCGACCGCAAGATCATCGTCATCAAGGAGCCCGTGAAGGAAGTAGGCAAGTACGAGGCTACCATCAAGCTCCACAAGGACGTCACGGTAACAGTGCCCTTCGAGGTCGTTTCGGAGTAACGCTCCGCATCCTCCGGGCCTTTGCCCCACAATACACCGACGGGGCCGCGCTGCAAAAGCGCGGCCCCGTCGTCGATTTATGGGGTTGATGGTGGGCTTTACGGTCAGTCGGCGGGGTCGAGGAGGTCGGGGCGGAGTCGGCGGGTGCGCTCCATGGCCTGGTCGTAGCGCCACTGGTCGATGCGGGCCTGATGGCCTGAAAGCAGTATGTCGGGCACGCGCCAGCCTTTGTAGTCGGCCGGACGCGAGTAGACCGGGGGCGCGAGAAGGTTGTCCTGGAAAGAGTCGGACAGGGCGCTCTGCTCGTCGCCGATGGCGCCGGGGATCAGGCGCACTATCGCGTCGGTGATGACGAGCGCCGGCAGTTCGCCTCCGGTGAGCACATAGTCGCCTATGGAGATCTCGCGTGTGATCAGATGCTCCCTGACGCGGTAGTCCACGCCCTTGTAATGGCCGCAGAGTATGATGATGTTTTCGAGCATCGACATGGAGTTGGCCATAGGCTGGTCGAAGGTCTCGCCGTCGGGTGAGGTGAAGATCACCTCGTTGTAGTCGCGCTCGGCTTTCAGGGCCGTGATGGCGCGGTCGATGGGCTCCACCTGCATCACCATGCCGGCCTCGCCGCCGAACGGATAGTCGTCGACCTTGCGATGGCGGTTGGTGGTGTAGTCGCGCAGGTTGTGGACGTGGATGTCGACGAGCCCCTTGTTCTGGGCGCGTTTGATTATGGAGCATCCCAGCGGAGACTCGAACATCTCGGGGAGCACTGTCAGCAGGTCAATTCTCATAATTGCGTAGCGTGGCCTTCAGGCTCTCCGTGACCATGGCGCGGAGCTCCGGCGGTTCGATCACCGTCAGATTGGCTCCGTGGCTGAGCAGCTCCTGCACGAAGTCGGGGGTGAGCTTGAGGCGGTAGGTGAATATCGAATAGTTGTCGTGGACCATCTCCTGCTGCGAATGATGGAGCGGGAGGGCCCTGAAATATTTGGCCTGACGCGCTTCGACGCGGATCACGACCCTCTTGGCCTCGCCATGGGAGAACACTATGCCGAAGCAGTCGGCGAAGTATTGCTCGGGGTCGAAGTCGTCGGGGAGCGTGAATTTGTCGTTGAGCAGCGTGGCGCCTGTCATGCGGTCGAGGGCGTAGGTCTTGATCTTGTCCTCGCGCACATTGCGGCCGGTGACGTACCACCGCTGGCGGAAGAGCTTCAGGAAATAGGGCTCTACTGTGACGTCAGGCGTCGGATTCGAGCGGGTATAGTTGCTGTAGGTGAAGCGGAGTGGCTTCAGTTCTTTGACGGCCGTGATGACCGTGGCCAGAAACTGGCGCGAGGAGGGCACGTCTTCAAGAAACACGCGGTGGCTCACCGAACGGGCGTCGGTCAGCACGTTGCTCATCGCGGCCGAATTGAGCATCCAGTCGGTGACGGAGTCATCGTGCTTGTCGCCGCCGTTGTCTATATAATATTCGTAGGTCGACGGGTCGCACTCGATATTGATCTTGAACAGATCCTCTATGGCGTTGCGGTAGTTATAAAACGTGCGGCGGGGCAGGCGTTCGCCATCCGACACGTCCGACCGGCACCACAGTTCGTTGAGCTCGTCGCGCGTGATGGATCCGTGGCGCCTTATGGTGTCGATGATCCAGATATAGCGGCTAAACAGGTTTTTCGGCATAGGCTGTAGATGTCTGTCGCCGGGCGGAAACGGCGGCCGCATAAAGGCCGGCCATGGTCAGCAGGGCGTTGATGATTAATAGTTCGAATCCGGTTTCATAGCCCCATGCGCGGTGCATGGCCCACTGCATGAGCCATGCGGCGGCCGGAGCGGCAATGCATATGGCCGGAACCCATGAGTCGCGCACCGACCGCCGTGTCAGCATGCCGAACGCGAACAGGCCGAGAATCGGGCCGTAGGTGTAGGAGGCGAGGGTGTAGACGGCGCTGATGGCGTCGTCCTCGCTCAGGTGATAGAACGCTACGATCACGAGCCCCATGCATATGGCCATGGCGGCGTGCACGCGCCGACGGACGACGGTGAGGCGCCCTTCGTCGAGCCGGCTCTGCGCGCCGAGGATGTCGACGGTGAAGGTAGTGGTGAGTGATGTAAGAGCGGAGCCGGCGGCGGAGTAGGCGGCAGCTATGAGGCCAACGACGAACACTATGCCAGCCACAAGCGGCATGCCGGCATGGGAGGCCACCATCCCGAAGATCTCGTCGGATTTTTCCGGGAGGGCGAGGCCGTTGTGCGAAGTGTACAAAAGAAGCATGGTGCCGAGTACGAGAAACAGCCCGATGACAAAAAACTGCATAACGCCGCTCCATATCATGTTTTTACGCGAGCTGACGGAGTCGCGGCACGACAGATGGCGCTGCATCATATCCTGGTCGAGGCCGTTGGTGGCGATGGCCATGAATACGCCCGCCAGAAACTGCTTCCAGAACCATTGTCCCGACTTGGGATCGTCGAAGAAAAACACCCGGCTGCTCTCGTGGCTTACTATGGCGTCGGCAAGCTCGCCCGGTCCGAGACCGAGATCGCGGGCTATGAACACGATGCAGAGCACCACCGACCCTATCAGGCAGGCGCTCTTGAGGAGATCGGTCCAAATAAGGGCTTTTACGCCACCCCTGACGGTATACAGCCATATGAGCCCGATGGTGGCGGCCACATTGATCTCAAACGGGATGCCGAGAGGGCGGAAGACCAGCAGCTGCAGCACGGCGCAGACCACGAAAAACCGCACGGAGGCGCCGAGGATCTTCGATACGAAGAATATCCATGCTCCGCTGCGGTAGCTCCGGTTGCCGAACCGCTGCCCGAGGTAGCCGTAGATCGATACCAGCCCGAGACGGTAGAAAAGGGGCACGAGCACAACTGCTATCACCACATAACCCACTATGAAGCCCAGAACCATCTGGAGGTAGGCGTAGCCTTTGGCGGCGACCATGCCGGGTACGGAGATGAACGTGACGCCCGATATGGCGGCGCCGACCATGGCAAAGGCCACCACAGGCCAGGGGGCGCGGCGGTTGCCGGTGAAGAAAGTGTCGTTGTCGCCGCCGCGGGAGGCGAGCCATGAAATGCCAATAAGCAATGCGAAATAGCAGGCTACGGTGGCTATCACAATCAGGGGAGTCATGTCTGTACTGCAGATGTCAGGTATTACTTATGCAAAGTTAGTAATTTCCGTCAGATATCTGTCAATCCGGCATGATCAAAGAACGCGCGGCATTGACAGCGATCGCCTCTGTCAGCGCATGACGCTGCGGTAGATTTCCATCAGGCGCCGGTAATGACGGTCGGGGCTGAATGCTCCGGCGGCTCTCGCCGCGATCGCGTCGTGATCCCAGACGGTGGCGGCCGCTGTCGACATGGCCTGCTGCAGCAAGCCGACATCGCCGGGCGTGAACATCAGTCCGTCGCCCTCGCCGATAAGTTCGGGAATGCCTCCTATGGCTGCTCCGACAACGGGTGTGCCGGCCGACAATGATTCTATGAGGCTCAGCGGGTTGTTTTCGTAACACTCTGAGGGAACAACCGAGAAGAGCGCTTCCGAAAGAAGATGTCCGACTTCAGCCACTCCGATACGTCCGAGAAACTGTATGTTCTCACAGCGTCCGTAGCTCTCATGCAGCCGTGGCGCCAGAGGCCCGTCGCCCGCCACCACGAGTCTTAATCGCTGCGGCTGTAGTGAGGCGACAGCGCGTAGCAGTGTGTCGATCCCTTTTTCTTCCGATAGGCGTCCTACGTAGCATGCGAAATTCTTGCGGGGACGCCGTTGGTAGACAATGCCGGAAGTGGTGAAGTTGCAAAGCGTGTGGAGTTTTGTGGCGTCAAATCCTCCCTCCGACATCTTTGCGGCCATGAAAGCGCTCGGGCAGATGAAGGCATCGGTCCACTTCTCCAGCCGGCTCCGATGCCATTTAAGCATCTCGGCTCCGGCAAGCAGGGTGGCGGGTAGCGACCGCTTCATGCATCGGTGGCGCACTGCCGCGATAGGGGTGCCGGTCATGCACTCCTCGCAGATGGCCCCGTCGCGCAGAAAGCTGTAGGTCGGACAGAGGAGCTTGTAATCGTGGAGAGTCCATGCCGTGGGAATACCCTTCTGGTTCGCTATTCTGACCACTTCGGGCGACAGATATGAATGGATGTTGTGGAAATGGACTATGTCGGGGCGGAAGTCGGTCAGCGCGGCGCGGAAAGCGGCGGCCACTCCGGCGCCCCCGAGCACGCGCCGGGCTCCGCGCAGCCTGTCGGACAGGGCGCCGTCGATGCGTATCTCCGGAGCGGTGTACATGGCGATGCCGGGGGGCGGAGCGGAGTTGGCGGGATAATCCATCGTGAAAATCCCTACACGCCATCCGCGGGCATGAAGCAGCGAGGCGAGATCTATCGCCACTGCCTCGGCTCCTCCCCTGCGGTAGCCGAATTTCGTCACAATGAGCGCAGAGTGCAGGCTCATTGTCTGGAGGCCTCCCAGCGGCGGGCGAGTCCGCCCTCGCCGGTCTCCTTGTAGATCGAGGGGAGGTCGTGTCCGGTCTCCTTCATCACTTCGACCACGCGGTCGTAGGACACGCGGTGGTTGCCGTCGGTAAACGACGAGTAGAGATTGGCGTCGAGCGCGCGGGCGGCGGCATAGGCGTTGCGCTCGATACAGGGTATCTGTACGAGTCCGCACACGGGGTCGCACGTCATGCCCAGATGGTGCTCCAGGCCCATTTCGGCCGAGTATTCGATCTGTGCGGGACTGCCGCCGAACAGCTGGTTGGCCGCGGCGGCAGCCATGGCGCAGGCCACTCCGACCTCACCCTGACATCCCACCTCGGCTCCTGCTATCGAGGCGTTGGTCTTGGCTATGTTGCCGATCAGGCCGGCCGTGGCGAGAGCTCGGTAAATGCGTGCGTCGGAGAAGTCACGGCTCTTCTTGAGATGATATAGCACCGCGGGAACCACTCCGCACGATCCGCAGGTGGGGGCGGTGACGATCTCGCCGCCCGAGGCGTTCTCCTCGCTGACGGCGAGGGCATAGCTGAACACCAGTCCGCGGCTCTGCAGGTTGGATTTGTAGCCGGAGGCTCTGACATGGTAGGAATTGGCGCGGCGGCGCAGGTTGAGCGGTCCGGGGAGCACTCCCTCCTGGTCGAGACCACGCTCTACAGCTGCCGCCATCGTCTGCCATACTTTGGCGAGATACTCCCATATTTCGGGACCCTCGCACTCTTCCACGTATTCCCAGTAGGTCTTTCCGGTGTCCTCGCACCAGTGGAGGATCTCCGTGAGCGACGACATTTTATACACGTCGTCGCTTCCTGAGCGCGGCACTCCCTCTTCGGCAAGCTCGCCACCGCCTACGCTGTATACGGTCCATTCGTCGGTGACGTTGCCCGAAGCGTCGAAGGCCTGGAATTTCATGCCGTTGGGGTGGAACGGGAGAAATATCTCGGGCTTCCAGATAATCTCGACGTCAGTGGCCGGCTTGATGGTGTCGACAATGGCCACGTCGGTGAGGTGGCCGCGGCCGGTGGCTGCGAGAGAGCCGTATAGGGTGACTTCGATCTTGCGGGCCGAGCGGTTGCGCGACAGGAAGATCTGGGCGGCGCGGCGCGGGCCCATGGTGTGGGACGACGACGGTCCGGTGCCGATGCGGTAGAGTTCGCGTAAAGATTTCATGGGTATGAGAGATTTTATGTGATTTAGGTGTTGAAACGGCTACAGCCCGTCTGCCTGTGGAGGCATTCGGGCTGTAGCGTCAGTGGTTGTGGACTAATGTTGTCGACCGCTGTCCAGTCCCGAATCCGGGTCAGTCGCGGAAGAACTTCAGTATGTTGTTTTCGACTTTTCTGTTGCCGAGGAGTATGGCCGGGAGCTGATTGCCGAGGGCCACAGCGCCGCGTGTGCGCTGGAAGAGGGTGGCGTTCTCCTCGAAGGAATAGGGACGCGAGCTGTTGTCGACATTGACGATGCTGAACACTATAACGCCGTTGTTGGTCTTCACAGGGCCTACGAGTTTGCCCGGCTCGGCGCATTTTACCTGAGCGAGCGTCTCGGGGCCTCCGAGAGCAGGAGCGTAGACTGAGAACTGCGAGAAGTTGACCATGGCTGAATCGACGCGGCTCTCCATGAGTTTCGCATATCCGGCCACGTCGCTGGCTTTGCCCTGATAGTCGCCGATAAGCTTCTCGGCTTTTTTGCCGTTGCGCACCTCTTCCGTCAGGTAGATGAGTGTCTGAGGATCGTTGGCGGGAACATACTCGTCGTAGATGTCATCGAGAGCCACGGCCAGGAAGCGGCCTGTCGACTCGTCGCCGAAAATGGGCGACACTGCGCCTTTTTTGGCGTTCATGGCCCAGTTGACGGCTCCGCGTGAATCGTTGAGGCGTCCGATCTGGGGTGTGGAGGCCGAGACGGTGGCGGGAATAGCCGTGTAGCCAGAATCGGCTGCATTTTTGTTGAATTCGGCGGCTGTTGGGTTGGCGTTGAGGAATGTCTGGAGTGATGCCTGCAGACGGTTGATCGTGGCATTTGACGGCTCTGCGCGGTATTCGATGGTGGCGAGGTCATAGACGGTCACTGGATTCTGGCGGCTGTTGACGCGCACCACGAGCACGTTCTGCGGGTTGAGGGTGTCGGGCATGAAGTAGCGTCCGGCGGGAGCCTCGGCGAGCACTTTCTTGTACTGTGCGAGCTGCGGGTCGGTGAGCGAGAGCTTCACGTCGGCCTGAGGCTGTGCCACTTCGGCGTTCTGTGCGAGGGAGGCGAAGTCGATGGCTCCGGAGTTGAGCTGACCGATGATCGAGTCGGCTGCTGCGCGTCCGGCGGTGACCACGAAAATGTTGCAGTTGATCGAGTCGATTTCGCTGCTCTTGCCGATGAGTTTGGCGAGCGTGAAGTCGTTGCCGATGCGGGCCACAAGCGAAGCCGAGCCTACAGCGGCCGAGTCGGCGAAGGCGCGCACCTGCGAGTTGCGGATGGCGGCTGCCGTGGTCTTGCGGCGGTCGACAACGAAGAGGTTGTTGCCGGCCACTCCCTCGGTGTCGGGGGTGTCGCGGAGCGATGCGATGGCGTCTTCCACGGTCTTTTCAGCTGCCACGAGGTCGGCCTGCGAGGGCTGGATGTCTACGTCGATGTAGGTGATGCGGCGCTGCTGCTCTGCGATGGCGAACTGGTTGCGGCGGTCGTTCCATGCGGCCTTGATCTCGGCGTCGCTGACAGAATAGTCTTCGTCGGCGAGCGATGAGTAGTCCTTATGTGTGTAAGCTATTGTGGCTGTGCCTACACCGTCGTCGTAGAGGGCTTTCGCATCGAGCTTGTTGGCTACGAGAGTGCCGGCGAAAAGATTCTGAAACTTCTGCTGCAGCAGATACTGTTCCATCTGGTTCTCAAGGCTGATCCAGATGCCGCGTAGCTGACTGGCGGTGTTCTCGTCGAGTCCGTATTTCACCGGGTTGAAAGCCATGTCGTGGAGCGCCGATGCACTCTCCACTCCGATCTGCTGGCGCACCATCTGGTCGACCATGGGGGCGCCGGTGCCGAGCATCATCTCGGTGAGCTCGTCGTCGGTCACCTTGAGGCCGAGGTCTTCAAGCTCCTCTTTGTAGAGCTTCTCGGAGATCATGTTGCCGAGCACCTGCTGCTGCAGCAGGGCCTGGTCGATCTTCTGTCCGCTCTGCTGTGCGTTCTGGTTGGCGGTCTCCATCTGGCGCTGGAATTCCTGAATGTCGATTTTCTGTCCGCCGACCTTGGCGACGGTGGTGCCGGTGCCGAAGAATGTGCGGCCCGAAGTGAAGAAGTCACCGATGATGAACGCCAGAAGCGCCACGCCGATGATAACGAGCAGAAGCACCGATTTGCTTCTGATTTTCTCTAATGTAGCCATTTAAGTGTCTATCTGATAATTGTTTGATTTCTTTTCTTTTCCCGTTGCAGCACTTTTGCCATGGCGCTTGGCCTCGGCAGCCGGCGCATCGGCAAGGCAAAAGAGCGCACAAAGTTACGCTTTTTTTGCCTTGCTTCAAAACGTTTTGCGGCTAAATCGCCATCAAATATTCGGGCAGTCGGCACGCTGACGCCTGAGCCGGCAGGCCGGAGGGTCAGTTGAGGCCGAATTCCTTGCGGATGTCGTCGACGCGGTCGAGCCGCTCCCACGTGAAGAGCTCAACGGTGCGGGTGAAGCGGTTGTTGCCCGATCCGAACGTCTTGGTGACCGCGCACGGCTGCTGGCCCATGTGGCCGTAGGCCGCTGTCTCGCGGTAGATGGGGTTGCGGAGTTTCAGGCGCTGCTCGATGCCGTAGGGGGTCATGTCGAAGAGGCGCGCCACGCGGGCGGAGATCTCGCCGTCGGTCATCCTGACTTTGGCAGTGCCGCGGGTGTTGACATAAAGGCTCACCGGTTGCGCCACTCCGATGGCGTAGGCCACCTGCACGAGCGCCTCGCTGGCCACTCCGGCGGCAACAAGATTCTTGGCTATGTGGCGGGCGGCGTAGGCTGCCGAGCGGTCGACTTTCGAGGGATCCTTGCCCGAGAATGCTCCTCCGCCGTGGGCTCCGCGGCCTCCGTAGGTGTCGACCACGATCTTGCGGCCGGTCAGGCCGGTGTCGCCGTGCGGGCCGCCGATCACGAACTTGCCTGTGGGGTTGACGTGAAGTATCAGCCGGTCGTCGAACATCGCCTGCAGGTCGGCAGGAAGCTTGGCCACTACCCGCGGTATCAGTATGGTGGCCACGTCGTGGCGTATCTGCTCAAGCATCCGGCGGTCGGCCTCCTCGGGCGTGACGTCGCGGGAGGGGGTGATGAATTCGTCGTGCTGCGTGGAGATGACGATGGTATGCACGCGCACGGGACGTCCCTCGGCCGAGTATTCAATTGTCACCTGGCTCTTGGCGTCGGGGCGCAGATAGGGCATGAGGCGCCCCTCCTTGCGGATAGCGGCGAGCTCGCGCAGCAGCATGTGGCTCAGGTCGAGCGCTAAAGGCATCAGGTTGGCGGTCTCGTCGCAGGCGAAGCCGAACATCATGCCCTGGTCGCCGGCTCCCTGGTCGGCTGCGTTGGCGCGCTCCACGCCGCGGTTGATGTCGCCGCTCTGTTCATGGAGGGCCGATAGCACTCCGCATGCCTGCGCGTCGAATTTCAGCTCGCTGCGGTTGTAGCCTATCTCGTCGATCACGCGGCGGCACACTCCCGTCAGGTCGATGCTCGCGTTGCTCTTCACTTCGCCGGCCACCACTACCTGTCCGGTGGTGACGAGGGTCTCGCAGGCTACTTTCGACTGCGGGTCCTGGGCGATGAACTCATCGAGAATGGCGTCGGAGATCTGGTCGGCCACCTTGTCGGGATGGCCTTCCGAAACTGATTCGGAGGTGAAGAGGTAGTGTCCCTGCTTCAGCTTGTCGTTGTTTGTCGGTAGGTTGTTTTCCATCATTTTGTAATAATAAAATTCATGCCCGGGCGTCGCGTCGCGCTAAAGCCGGGCATCCATTCGCTGGGGGAGATGATGGAAGGTGCGGTTTTAGCATTTTTTCAAGTGGTTGCAAGCAGCCAAATTTTTCCACTCTGTCGCATTGTTCCGGTGAGCGCTCTGTCGAGAAGCCCGTGGCATCGGTTTGCGGCTGCAAAGGTAATCACTTTTTCTATAATATGCAACCCTCGGATCGCTTGTGGAAATGACAACATCTATTGTGGAGGCCAATCCGATGCTCGCCAAATTCTATTTCAAGAAATGAGGGCAACGCAGGGCAGATGGAGGGTCGGCAGAGAGGTCATGAATGCTGTATGGATGATATATGGCGCGTGTTGACTTTTTTTTAACTAAAATAATTTTGCAGGGAGCGAATGATTGCATAGATTTGCGATCGGATGATGCATCGTCCCCGTGATCAT
>CALHWU010000011.1 GCA_938039795.1 uncultured Muribaculaceae bacterium | reverse complement strand
ACATCCTCAGCCAATTATCCCATGTCTGTCAGTGGCCTTTAACTGAATATCCCTATATAGCGGTTCTCCAAAAGCCGTTAAAGTTGTTTTAAGTCCCGACGAAAAGCGGGTGCTGATTCTGTTAGCGGATGGCAGAGTCAGGTGCGTTGAGTCCAAGAGCCTCAATTTCAATACCTCAGGCCGCATAGTTTATAGCGGTGGACTTGGGCCTTTGGCTCAGGACGTTGCGTGGGAGGGCAATAACAAAATGATGATAAAAAACAGTAATGGATGGCGAAGAGACTGTGTTTAGTCAGATAGAATCAGGTTACGTTATCAATGGAACAATTCAATAAACTACTTGCTGATATCCGAGAGATATGTTACCGAACTTATGGCTCTACCATCTTTGATATGTTAGGTAATGGCAGTAAGGAAACAATACATTCGGCAATGATTGGGTTTCTGATCAATCCAAATGCGCATGAAGCCGGAGCATATTGCTTTCATGAATTTATGAAGCTGCTACCTGCTGATAGGGTGGGGACACTTGGGCATGAGCCGATTAAAACGGTGGCATTGGAATATGATTTGGGGCCGGTTGTCATAAATGATCGTCCTACAGGCGGTCGCATAGATATCTACGCCGAAGATGCATGTGGACATGCCCTGGTAATAGAAAATAAAATTTATGCCGGTGATCAGGATTGTCAATTGCTAAGGTATCACAATACGCTTGAAGATCGCAAACAACCTCACACCCTTGTTTATCTTACGTTGTTTGATAAATGTCCGTCTGATTACAGTCTTGGATCTGAAACTGAAAATGTTCAATCCTCATTACTTTCGGATGATGTAATAACGCTTTCTTACAGAAAAATCAAAGAATGGCTCGCAACGATCAAAGACAAATGTAGTCCATCAATCGCATATAATGTCGAACAGTATCGTGATTTAATCAGTAAACTTATCATGAAAGAAACTGTAATCAATACTCTTTTGTCATCCGGTGACACCTATTTATCGGCTGTAACAATAGCAGAGAGCATAGAAGATTGCCGAATGGAATTAAAGAGAATGTTTATTCAAGATCTTCGGAATGCATTATCCGGTTATTCAACAAAAAATGTCGAAAATGGGAAAGTTGTCGGTCTAAGTATTGAGATTGAACCCAATGTGATAATTGAAGTCTTGATAGACTGGCGACTTTACATTTCGTGTAACGAACCGAATCTACTCGGGTTTCATCTTGAAAATGTAACATGGGAGTATGTCGGAGCGACTTATGACGAATATAATTTTCATGGCTGCTCATCACAAGTGAAGCGTTATCTCTCCACTCGGAATGATGGCAATCCAGTAGTTGCGGATGTAGCGAGTTATCTAAAATCCAAGTTTCAACTAAAACTCTAAATAAACTTACAAATTGAGATAAGTAGAATCGGTGAAGATGATTTTTTCGCCGATTTTTTTGATTTACAATCTAATCGGAAACCGTATTGCCGATTAAATAGCTAAATTTGCATTGTAATAAGAAAACGAATATGGTTGATATACTCTTAAAGCGCTATTTATGGCTGATTGACACTCTGCGTAGCAGAAGCGAAATGACTTATGAGGAGATTTCATCTGCATGGGCGCGTTCTGCTATAAATGACAACCAATCGACTTTATCAAAGCGGACATTGTATAATCATTGTCAGGCTATTCTGCGGCATTTTGGCATTGAAATAATATGTCGACGGGGACGCAATCTCAATTGCTATTATATCGCCAATCCGGAAGCTCTGACCGATGACAGCATAAACAATTGGCTTATAGAGAATTTTTCAGTTGCGACATTGCTGTCGGAGAACAAGGATATGGCAGATAAGATATTGCTTGAGGATATTCCTTCAGGACGTGTGTATCTCAATGATGTGCTGACCGCCTTGAAAACAAACAGTACCATAATAATTTCGTATTGCAATTTTTCAGGACGCGGATACAATGATGTGGAGGTAGAGCCGCTGTGCGTAAAGCTTTTTAAACGGCGGTGGTACATGCTCACACGGCTTGCCGGTAACGGAAAGTTACGAATCTTTGCTCTTGACAGACTTACTGCTTTGGAATTGACAAAGCGCAAATACATTTATCCGGATGACTTTATCCCAAGTGAATTTTTTGCGCCATATTTCGGTATTACAGCGCAGACTGGTGAAGAACCTGAAGAGATAACCTTGCGAGTATACGATGAATTGCGTGGCTATCTAAAATCATTACCTATTCATCACTCGCAGGAAATACTTAAAGAAGATGGCGATTGCATGACGGTTTCCGTCAAAGTGGCGTCTACTTTTGATTTCATACAGGAGATTCTTTCGCATCGTGAACAACTTGAAGTGCTGAAGCCTGAGTCTCTGCGTAATAAAATATATTCAATCATCTCTAAAATGTCAGATTTGTATAGGGTTGTCGAATAAAACCATATCTAAAATAGATGAATATGAAGGAATTTGATTTATCTGCTCCCGGACTTGCGATTATAGCTGCGCGCCCAGTCGTGGGCAAAAGTGCTCTTATGGTGTCGATGGCACTCAATATGTCTATGCACGAAACACCTGTTGCCATCTTCTCGCTTGAAATGAGCTCTATGGCAATTGTTCGACGGATGCTATCAAACGTATGCAATATTCCTTGGGAAAATCTCTGGAAAGAAGGATTTACCGATATTG
>CALHWU010000010.1 GCA_938039795.1 uncultured Muribaculaceae bacterium | reverse complement strand
GCTTGCGGCGGATCAGCTCGGTGCCGGTGGTGATGTTGCCCCACTGGTCGGATCCTCCGAGCTGCAGGCGGCAGCCTTTGTCGCGGTAGAGGCAGAGGAAGTCGTAGCCCTGGACGAGCTGGTAGGAGAATTCGGTGAATGACATGCCCTGCTGGCTTTCGCCCGACAGACGCTTCTTTACGGAGTCCTTGGCCATCATATAGTTGACGGTGATGTGCTTGCCGACGTCGCGGATGAAGTCGAGGAAGGAGAATTGCTTCATCCAGTCGTAGTTGTTGACGAGCTCGGCCGCGTTGGGCTCTGTGGAGTCGAAGTCGAGGAATTTAGCGAGCTGGCGCTTGATGGCCTCCTGGTTGTGGCGGAGGGTCTGCTCGTCGAGCAGTTTGCGCTCCTGGCTCTTCATGGAGGGATCTCCGATCATTCCGGTGGCTCCTCCTACGAGAGCTATGGGTTTGTGTCCGGCGCGCTGCAGGTGCTTGAGCATCATCACTCCGACCAGGTGTCCGATATGGAGGCTGTCGGCAGTGGGATCGATGCCGAGGTAGGCCACGGTCATTTCTTTCTGGAGCTGCTCCTCGGTGCCCGGCATCATCTGGTGGATCATGCCGCGCCATTTGAGTTCTTCTACGAAGTTCATATCTATGATGGTGTTATTGATTTCCGGCTGCAAAGTTAGCGATTTTATTTGATAAGGGGGCGATTTTGGCAATGCGTAATAAAAAGGGGAGGGAAAAGCTTTTATATGGGCGAAAAAATTATTAACTTTGCGGCTCGAAATGCGCTGATGCGGCGCCGATCCCTTTTCGCCGTCCGTTTCAGCCTGACAAATAGTAACAACAGCCAATCAAGAATCAAACAGTATAATGGCAAAGGACAATGAAAATGAGACACGGACAGCCATCGACGATATCAACGACTCGCTGACCGGCCTCGAACAGAAAGTGCAGAACAGCCAGCGCACCATCATGTGGGCGATCCTGGCCATCGGTGTGGTAGTATGCGCGATCCTGATCTGGATCTACGCGATCCGCCGCCCCGGCATGGCTGCCGCCGACAACGCGGTAGGACAGGCCGATATCACTCTGTCGACAGGCAACGACTCCACGGCTCTCGAACAGTATCGTCAGGTGGCCGACAACTACGGTTACTCCGCGGGCAACCGCGCCGCTCTCAATGCCGCCATTCTTCTCTACAAGGACGGCAAGTATGAGGAGGCAGCCGAATATCTCGGCAAGTACGACGCCACAGAGAGTGTGATCGGCGCTGCCGCCAAAAGCCTTGAGGGCGACTGCTACGTCAATCTCGACAAACTCGGCGAGGCTCTCGGCTGCTACGACGAGGCTATAGATCTTTCCGATGAGAATCCGCTCTACACTCCCTACTTCATGATGAAGAAAGCCACTGTGATGCGCGAGCAGAAAGACTACAGCGGCGAGGCTGCGATGTACCGCGCGATAATCAAGGATTATCCCCAGTATGGAGCGCAGAACGGGATAGAAATGGAAAAATATCTCAAACGCGCCGAGCTTCAGGCAGAGGCCGGCAAGTGACAACCTGAATAAAAAAATTTGGCGTTAGCAAGATAATAGTTATCTTTGCAGTGGTTTTCCACGAGGAGAACCCGACACCAGAAATCATCCTGACGTGGGAAAGTTTACCGATTATAAGCTGCCGCTCAAGAGCATGCCGGAGGGTACTCACGAATATGAGTATCATCTCGACAAGGTGTTCTTCAAGAACATGGAGAGCGAGGACGTGCATGGCGCCGACCTCAATGTGAGGCTGACTGTGGTGCACAAGGGTGACATTTATGACCTCACTTTCAATATCGAGGGCACTGTCACTCTCATATGCGACCGTTGCCTCGACGATCTTGAGATGCCGATCGATACGACTTACCATATCAGTGTGAAGTATGGCGAGGAGTACAACGACGAGTCGGACGACCTGCTGATCATCCCCGAGTCCGACAATTATCTCAACACCGCCTACATGATCTACGATACGGTGGTGCTGTCGATCCCTATAAAGCATGTCCATCCGATGGGCAAATGCAACCGTCAGATGAGCGCCATGCTCAAGAAGCACCGCGCCACGGAGCGTGGGGCTGCCGACGAGGACGCCGAACTTGAGGAGACACTGATAGAGGAGATGGACTCGATGGAAAGTTCAGATGCCGCTCAGGAGCCGGCTACGGATCCGCGTTGGGACGCGCTCCGCAAGCTCGGAAGCGACCAAGGGGCTTCCGACGAATGATATCCCCTCGCCAACCGCACCGAAAGACAACAATAAAGGAATAAAACAAGAATAAACATAAAAAGAAATGGCACATCCTAAACGCAAACAATCGAAGACCCGCACAGCTAAGCGTAGAACCCACGACAAGGCCGTAGCTCCCACTCTGGCACTCTGCCCCAACTGTGGCGCATGGCACGTGTATCACAGCGTGTGCGGTGAATGCGGCTACTACCGCGGCAAGCTCGCCATCGAGCCCAAGGCAGCGCTTTAAGGCAATGCCGCGCACGGCCGGAAGCCGGCCGAGCACACCAAATATCTCCTGAAAAAGCCGTGTCACTGTGCCGGCCATTTGGGAGATTCTTTTTAGAAAGCCCAAACTCTCAAAATATAACAACATGCTTTACGCTCGCATCTCGGGAATCGCTTCATACGTTCCCGACGACATACTCGACAACGAGATGCTCTCGAAGATGGTTGACACCAACGACGAGTGGATCACAACCCGTGTAGGCATCAAGCAGCGCCGCATCCTCAAGCAGGAGGGCGCCGGATCGTCATACATGGGTGCCAAAGCCGTGGAGAAGCTCCTCGCCGACACGGGCACCAGCCCCGAAGAGGTGGAGCTGCTGATCTGCGCCACATCCAATCCCGACTACCGTTTCCCCTCCACAGGATCGGTCATAGCTCATGAGGCCAAGCTGGCCAACTGCTATGCCTACGATATCCAGGCCGCATGCGCCGGATTCCTCGTGGCTCTGGAGGACGCGGCCGCCTATGTCCGCTCCGGTCTCCGCAAGAAGGTGATCGTGGTGGCAGCCGAGAAAATGTCGTCGATGGTCAACTATCAGGACCGCAGCACCTGCGCTCTCTTCGGCGACGGCGCGGCGGCAGTGATGGTGGAGCCCACCGATGAGCGTACAGGCGTGATCGACGCCGTGTTCCATGTCGACGGCGACGGCCGCGACCATCTGATCATGCCGGCCGGCGGATCGGTGCTCCCGACCACTCACGAAACAGTAGATGCAGGCCAGAACTTCCTGCAGCAGGACGGCCGCTACGTCTACAAGCATGCCGTGACCGACATGCTCACATCGAGCCTCGATGTAGCTCAGCGCAACAATCTGACGATGGACGATGTAGACTGGCTCGTGCCCCATCAGGCCAACCTGCGCATCATCGAGGCAGTGGCCTCGCGCGCGGGCATAGCCCAGGAGAAGGTGCTCGTCAACATCGAGCACTACGGCAACACTTCGGCGGCTTCGATACCCCTCTGCCTCGACGAGTACAAAGACCGTCTGAAGAAGGGCGACAAGATAATACTGACAGCCTTTGGCGCAGGATTCACCTGGGGCGCGATGTATCTGATCTGGGATCTCTGATCGCCCGGCGCTCCACGACAACTAATTTAACACGAAGATAGCATCTTTTCGGGTGCTATCTTTGTTGTAACTGGTAGTAATCAAAATTCAAGATCTTATGTCAGAGACCAAACATAGGGCCGGCTTCGTCAATATCGTCGGCAATCCCAATGTAGGCAAGTCGACGCTGATGAACGACCTCGTGGGTGAGCGCGTCAGCATCATCACCTCCAAGGCCCAGACCACCCGCCACCGCATAATGGGTATAGTCAACACTCCCGAATACCAGATAGTGTTCTCCGACACCCCGGGGGTGCTCTCGCCAAAATACAAGCTGCAGGAGAGCATGCTGGGCTTCTCCGAGGGCGCGCTGACCGATGCCGACATATTGCTTTACGTCACCGACGTGGTGGAGGATCCGACAAAGAATGCCGAATTTCTTTCGAAGGTAGCCAAGGAGGAGGTGCCGGTGCTTCTGGTGATCAACAAGATCGACCTGCTCGGAAGCCAGGCCGACCTGGAAGCCAAAGTGGCCCGGTGGAAAGAGATCCTGCCCAACGCCGAGGTCTTCCCTACGAGCGCAAAGGAGCATTTCAACGTCGACAACCTCATGGCCCGCATCGTGGCGCTTCTGCCGGAGTCGCAGCCATATTTCGGCAAGGATGCGCTTACCGACAAGCCCGCCCGCTTCTTTGTCACCGAGATCATCCGCGAGAAGATCCTCCTCAACTACGACAAGGAGGTGCCTTATTCCGCGGAGGTGATCGTCGAGAAGTTCGACGAGAAGGAGGGCGCCATACACATCATGGCCGTCATATATGTGGAACGCGATTCCCAGAAAGGTATCCTGATAGGCAAGGGAGGAATGAAGCTCAAGAAGGTGGGCACCGACGCCCGCAAGGATATCGAGGCGTTTTTCGACAAGCGCGTATATCTCGAACTGTTCGTGAAGGTGGAGCCCAACTGGCGCAACCGCGAGAACAAGCTCCGCTCGTTCGGCTACATAGAGTGAGCCGCTGCCCGACGGCCGCTTGCAGAGACGGCGCGAAAATGCTATCTTTGCAGGGCAAATAAAAAAAGCAAAAACCAAATACACCCCCACACTTATGGGACAGATGATAGCAATAGTGGGCCGGCCCAATGTCGGCAAATCCACTCTTTTCAACCGCCTGACGCAGAGCCGCACCGCCATAGTCGACGACACGGCCGGCACCACCCGCGACCGCCAGTATGGCCGCGTGGACTGGAACGGCAAGGAATTCTCGATCGTCGACACCGGCGGATGGGTGGTCAACAGCGAGGACGTGTTTGAGAGCGAGATCAACAAGCAGGTGGAGCTTGCCATCGAGCAGGCCGACGAGATACTCTTCGTGGTCGACGCCATGAACGGCGTCACCGACCTCGACGACCATGTGGCCGAAATACTCCGCAAGAGCCGCAAGCCTGTGATTCTCGTGGCAAACAAGGTAGACTCCAACGACTGGCTCTACAATGTGGCCGAATTCTACTCTCTCGGCCTGGGCGATCCATATCCCGTGTCGGCCGTCAGCGGCTTCGGCACCGGCGATCTGCTCGACGAGGTGGTCAGGAAACTGCCCGAAAAGCCTGCCGACGAGGACGAGAAGCTCGACGACATACCCAAATTCGCCATCGTCGGACGCCCCAACGCCGGAAAATCGTCGCTGATCAACGCCTTCATAGGCGAAGACCGCCATATAGTCACCGACATCGCCGGGACCACACGCGACAGCATCTATACGCGCTACAACAAGTTCGGTTTCGACTTCTATCTGGTCGATACTGCAGGCATCCGCAAGAAGAACAAGGTGCAGGAGGATATCGAATACTATTCGGTTATCCGCTCCATCCGTTCGATAGAGGCTTCCGACGTGTGCATACTGATGATCGACGCCACCCGCGGCATCGAGGCGCAGGACGTCAGCATATTCTCGCTCATACAACGCAACCGCAAGGGACTCGTGGTGTGTGTCAACAAGTGGGACATTGCGGCCGACAAGAGTCAGCAGGCCATACGCCATTTCGAGGAGACGATACGCGAGCGTTTCGCGCCGTTCACCGATTTTCCCATTCTCTTCACTTCGGCCCTCACCAAGCAGCGCATCTTCAAGGTGCTTGAGACAGCCGTGGAGGTCTACAAAAACCGTCACCGTATGGTGCCGACGTCGCAGCTCAACACCGTCATGCTCGAAGCCATAGCCGCATATCCCCCTCCCGCCAACAAGGGCAAGTACGTGAAGATCAAATATGTCACCATGCTCAAGGGAGCGCAGATACCCACGTTTATATTCTTCTGCAATCTCCCTCAATGGGTCAAGGAGCCCTACCGCCGCTATCTGGAGAACAAGATACGCGAGAACTGGGACTTCTCCGGCACCCCGATCAACGTCTACATGCGTGAGAAATAACCGATAAATCAGATCTCTCCAGAAAAACGGCGCGCCCCCGATTCACATCGGAGACGCGCCTTATCGTATACTAACTTTTATTGTTCAGTCTGTCTGTTTCTGGACTGATTGGATATTGGCTTATTTTATCACTGCCTTTACGGCCTTATGAGGACATTGACACAATAATCGCTTGGCTTGACAGGATTGGCGAAAGCGGAGCATTAGCAAGGTATTTCCGATATGAGGGAAAGTATGGTGATGGTGTCAGCGCGATACATATTGAGACAAGCAATCTGCGCCTTTACTGCATTAGGCTTTCAGACAAGATCCTTATCTTCGGCAACGGAGATGTCAAAGACTGTGCCACTTGGCAGGACAGTGAAACATTGTCAGATTATGTGGAGACGCTTGTTGATACAAGTCGGTTTATTTCATCAAGACTGTCCAACGGTACACTCTATATTATAGATAAAGAAATTATTGGAAACCTAAATTTTACCCGCGATGAAAAGAAGTAGTCTCATAGAAGCTCGTCGGGCTCAAGTTTCTCCCGATGTCCGACGGCGAGTTGACCTGTCTTTCCTGATAGTGGATAGGATTCACAGTATTCTGGAAGAAAAGGACTTAAACAAAAAGACCTCGCCAACATGCTTGGCAAGAAGGAATCCGAAATCAGCAAATGGATGCGAGGCACCCACAATTTCACGATTGAGACAATTTCATCAATCGAGAATGCATTTGGTATTCCCATCCTTCAGGTTGCCGGTGTGTAAAGGCTCTCTTGTCAATTTACGCACGATTGGGCAAATGAGTAATTATGGAAATAAAGCAAGTATTTGAAGCCGGCATTTGAAACGCCTGGTATAGCACCGGTGATTTGTCACCATCCCCATAAAAAGCGACTGCGGCATGATTCCTGAGAGGGGTCATGCCGCAGTCTTTGGTCGGACTGTATAATGTAAAGGTTACTCTTCGGGATCGAGGGTGACTACGATGTAGCTGCCTTTGTCGAGCATCTCCTTGGCGAATGCCTTTACGTCGTCGACAGTGATGGCGTTGATGGTGGCGATGTTGTCGTTGAAGGTATCGATGCCGGTGCGGTGCCATGTGTTGAGGGCTCCGAGCCAGTTGCCGTTCTTCTCCTTGCCTTCGGTGAAGTTTTTCACCATGTATTCCTGCACGCGTGCGAGCTCCTCGGGCTTGATGTCGGTGGCGAGAAGGTCGAACTGCTCGCGGATGATGCCGAGCACCTTGTCCTTAAGCTCCGGCTTCATGGGGAATGCCGACTGGATGACTACGTTCTGGGGCGTGCCGAGATCCATGCTGCCGTAGGCGCCGATTGAGTAGACGGCTCCCTCTTTCTCGCGGACGATGTCGTTGAGGCGGCGCGAGAGTATCTGCGAGGCCACGGATGTGAGCTGTGCGTTGCGGCTGTTGTCGGGGAGCGTGGCTACTTCGGTGACAGCCACGTAGGTCTGCGGAGTCTCCATCTTGACGGTATAATTGTCGGCGCGGCTTCCTTCGAGGAAGAGGAGCGCCGGATCATACTCCTTGACTTTCTTCACAGCGGTGGCGGGATCGCCGGGGAGGCTGGCTATGTACTGTTCTACGAGCGGACGGAGCTTCTCCACGTCGACGTTGCCAACGAATGAGAATGTGAAGTCGGCTGCGTTGGCGGTCATGGCGTGGCAGATCTCGATGATCTGGGCGCGGTCGGCCTTCTCGACGTCGCTGACGGTCATCACGGCCGCGCGGGGCGAGCGGCCGCCGTAGAGGGTCTTGACGGCATTGACGTTGAACTGGAAGGCAGGGTTGGCCTCCTGATTGCGGATGGCCGATGCCGAGGTCTTCTGGAGAGCGGCAAACTCGTCCTCAGTGAAGTTGACATCCTTGAAGTTCATGTAGATCAGCTCCATGAGCGTCGGGAGATCCTTGGGGGTGGTGTTGCCGCTGAGAGTGCGGCTGAAGGCGCTCCATCTTACGCTGACTCCGGCCTGCTTGCCGGCAAGGTATTTCTGGAGATCCATGTTGGAGTAGGTGCCGAGGCCGTGCTGCTGCAGGGCGTCGTTCATGAAGAGGAGCGAGGGGGCGTAGGCGTCGCCGAACTGGGGCGCGTGTCCGCCATTGGCCACTGCCGAGAAGAGTATCTCGTCGTCCTTGAAATTGGTTTTCTTGACTACGACCTTGGCGCCGTTGGAGAGGGTCCATTCGATGGTGCCCCACTGCGGATTGTCGACCGTCTTGACGATCGTGCCGGACTTGGGCATCTCCGGAATGAGGGGCTCGGCCTTCACTTCGTCGACAAACGGCTCGATGGTTTCGCCGTCGACAGCCGCGAGGGCGTCGGCAAATTCCTGTTCGGTGGGATACTTGCCCTCGGCGTTATCCGGGAGGAGGGCCAGGAGCACGCGGTTGTCGGAGGTCTGCACCATCGACATGGCCTGGTTGATCTGTGCAACCTGCACGTTCTGGGCTATCATCTGCACCATGGGCCATTCAGCCTCGATGCCGGGAATGGGATCGCCCTTGATGAAGTTGTCGACGTATTCATTGACGTAGCGCGACGATTCGCACTGCTTGCGGTTGTTGAATGCCTTCTCCATGCGCGAGAGGTATTCGCTGCGGGCGCGGTCATACTCGCTGACGGTGAATCCGCCGCGGATAGCGCGCAGGAGCTCGCGGTAGGCTGCGGCGAGCGCCTTGGGATGGTCGGCGTCCTTGGGCATTGCGAAGACGTCGAGGGCGTCCTTGGTCTGCGAGATGAAGAATTCGCCCATCGATACCTGCGCTGCGGCGAAGGGTGCGTCGGGCTTAGCGGCGATGTCGGCCAGACGGGTGTTGAGCATGTCGGTGATCATTGCCTCGACATACTTCTGGGCGTAGAAAGCCGGAGTGTTGCGGAGCTCTTTGGGGAACGCGTCGGTCTTGATCATGAGCTGGAGGAGGGAGTTCTGCTGCTCCTTGTCGTGGCCGATGGCGTAGATGGTGCCCTTGTTGTCGCTGACAGGATAGTAGATGCGCTCCTTGGGATTTTCCGGCATCTCGATGTCGGAGAACATCTCCTTGATCCTGGCCTCGATGCGGTCGGGGTCGATGTCACCCACCACGATTATGCCCTGCAGGTCGGGGCGGTACCAGGTCTCATAGTAGTCGCGGAGCGCCTGGTAGGGGAAGTTGTCGACCACCTCCATCGTGCCGATGGGGAGGCGATGGCCATACTTCTCGTCCTGATAGATGACCGGGAGCAGCTTCTCGAGTATGCGCATCTGGCCGACGTTGCTCTGGCGCCATTCCTCGTGGATGACGGCGCGCTCGGCGTCGATCTCCTCGGGGAGCAGGAGCAGGTCGTTGGCCCAGTCGTGGAGGATCAGCAGGCAGGAGTCCTGCACGCCGGTGCGGGCCACTGGCACGTTGCTGATGTTGTAGATCGTGTAGTCAAATCCGGTGCGAGCGTTGAGGTTGTAGCCGAACTTCACTCCTACCGATTCGAGATAGTTGATCAGATCCTTGCCGGGGAAGTGTGTGGTGCCGTTGAAGCACATGTGCTCCAGGAAGTGGGCGAGTCCGGCCTGGTTGTCCTCCTCCTGCATGGAGCCCACTTTCTGGGCTATGTAGAAGTCGGCCTGGCCTTTGGGATACTCGTTGTGACGGATGTAGTAGGTGAGCCCGTTGGGCAGCTTGCCTATGCGCACTTCCTTGTCGACAGGAAGCTGCGGCATCTCCTGTGCCTTGGCGGCCACTGCGGGGAGCAGGGCGGCGATCAGCAGCGATGCGAGGCATTTCATGATTTTCATACTGTTGATGTATTGAAGTTATGTTAATGAATTCAGAGGTTTATTATATTTGTCGTGCCAAAGAGTGAAAAGTTGCATCGGGATGTTAATTTTTTCGCTTTTTTCTTATCCAGGCCACCGAAATGCCTACGCTGACGGCGAGCGCCCAGGGATAGACCATGTAGGGCCAGGGTGCCGCGGGGGAGATTCCGGCAAGCGCCGTGGCCAGAAGAGTCTGTGCTCCGTAAGGTATGAGTGCCTGCACAATGCATGAGGCGGTGTCGAGCAGCGAGGCTGTCTTGCGGGGCGATATGCCGTAGGTGGCCGCGATGTCGCGGCTTATATGCCCTACGGTGATGATGGCTACGGTGTTGTTGGCTGTGCAGAGGTTGACGATGCCCACCAAGAGGGCCACGCAGCCCTGCGCTCCGCGCACTCCGGTGATGCGTGCCGTCAGCCTCTGCAGCAGGTAGTCGATGCCCCCTGCGGCTTTGATGACGCCGAGAAGCCCTGCCGCCATGAGGGTGATGATGATGAGGTTGCCCATTGAGTCGATGCCGGCGCCCATATGGCCGCATAGCTCAAGAGGGCCGTGACCGTATGCGATCCCAAGGGCGAAAGTGACGGTGATGCCGGCCACGAGCACTATGGCAACGTTGACTCCTCCGGCAGCCAGGGCGATGATCAGCAGATAGGGGGTGATGAGCCACCCCGACGGGCCGCTGAGAGCGGACAATGGAGAAGCGGCCGGAGCGGCGTCGGCGCCGATGACCATGTAGGCTATGAAGGTGACGAGTGCGGCCGGGGCCACGATGCGCAGATTGGCGCGGAATTTCTCATCCATGCGGCAACCCTGGGTGCGGGTGGCCGCTATGGTGGTGTCGGAGATGAACGACAGGTTGTCGCCGAAAAAGGCTCCTCCGATCACAGCTGCCACATAGACCGCCACAGGCGATCCGGCAGCCCCGGCCATTTCGGCGGCGAGCGGCGCGAGGGCCACGACTGTGCCCACCGAGGTGCCTACCGACAGCGATATGAAGCATGCGGCGAGAAACATGCCGGCCAGCAGCAGCTGAGGCGGGAAGATCTCAAGCGTCAGCGCCACCGTGGCGTCGACCGCGCCGATCTCCTTGGCCATGGATGCGAAGGCTCCCGCGAGCACGAAGATCCAGATCATATATAATATGTCGGGATGCCCGGCGGCACGCGAGAAGATGCCTATGCGGTCGGTCAGATTGCGGTCGCGAAGCACCACTCCGACGCCCCAGGCCGAGGCGACGGTCAGAGCCACGGCTATCGGCATCTTATAGAAGTCGCCGATCACGGCCGAGACGGCGACGTACAAGGTAAGGAACAATATCATCGGCGAGAGGGCCATCCAGCCCCTGCGCGCGGAGATTATTTCGGTCTGGTTCATGATTACAGGCAGTGAGTGGGCGATCAGTCAGGAAGCGCTTCGATGAAAGCGGCCTGGAAGCGCTGTCCGCGGAAGTGCCGGCGCAGGGTGATGACGACGGTGTTGTCGCCTCGCCGGAGCGCCACGGGCACCGGCGGCCGCATCCAGTAGAGCTGTTCGTCGGTGTAGGGAAGTTCCTCCTCGGGGCGCGCCCACGTGTTGTAGTGATAGCGGTAGGTGTCAGGTTCGTTCCATGCCGGCGGATCGATGGGCGTGCCGTTGACGCTCACGGTGCCGTAGTTGGGCCAGCGGCCCTGCGGCGCGATGCCGTCGGAGATGCGGTTGGAGCGGGCGGGGGCTTCGAAGCCGATCCTGAAGCAGCGCACGGTGTCGGCGTCGCTGCTGATGGTCCGTGTCAGACGGCATTCGACGGGGAGCGCGGGGGGTATGCCGCGGGCGGCGCACAGAGCGTCGAGGTCAAGCACGTCGCCGTAGGCCGTGAACGACCGGCTGAGCGTGTCGGCGTCGATCTCCACGAGCCATTCCGGAGCGTGCAGTGGCGCCCAGTAGTCCATCTCCCCGGCCGGGACGCGCGTGCGGTGGGCCGCCATGCGCTGCTGGAAGCGTTCGAAAGCCGTCATGGCGCTGTCGGAGGGCGCGGGCAGGATGGTCGGCGCGGATTCCCGGCGATCGGGAGCCGGTCCCGACCAGGCGCGCTCGCCGAAGGCCATGACGCCTCCTGCCAGGCCGTTGTGGCGCGCGGTGAGATCCTTGTCGGCGACTCTCACGTCGTTCCAAAGGCAGATTATCCCGCCCAGGCAGTTGCCGTCGTGTCGCCCGGTGCCTCCGATCTGATGGAAAAAGAGCCGCGCTGGCATGAGCAGCGGATCGAAGAGATTCAGATAACCCATGGCGGAGTCGACGTATCTGACGGAAGCGGGATACTGCGCCTTGTCGCCGGCGGCGTTTCTCCAGAGCTGTCTTATGGTGAGGCTGTCGGCGGGCAGTCCCGGATCCCACACCATGGCGGTGCGTCCGTGGCTCCTGACGAGCTCCTGCGCCCACGCCATGAAGCCCTCCTGATCTTTTATGTGCACCTCGTCGGAGCCGATATGCAGGTAAGGGCAGAGCGTAGCGGGTATCTCGCGGCAGAATTCGCCGATGCACTCCTCAAGGATACGGCGCCCGGCCTCGCTGTCCATCGGCTGGCCGAAAGCGGTCAGGAAATAGTCGCTGTGGCCCGGAATGTCGATCTCGGGGAGGACCGTGATGCCGCGGTCGCGGGCGTAGGTTATGACGTCGCGGATCTCGTCGTAGGTATAAAATCGCCCCTGGTCGCGGCCGGGCCGCTGGAACTTCCCGTCGTTGAGCCGCGGGTATGCCTTGCTCTCTATCCGCCAGGCCGGACGGTCGGTGAGATGCCACTGAAACAAGTTGAGCTTGTAGGCGGCCATCAGGTCGAGATAGCCTTTTATGCGGTCGACTCCCGCGAAGTTGCGACCGTCGTCGTACATGAAGCCTCTTATCGGAAATTCGGGCCAGTCGGCGATCTTCACCTGCGGGTAGGAGCCGTCGGGGCGGCGCAGCTGCCTGAGCGTCTGCCGTGCCCACAACGCGCCCGCGCTGTCGGCAGCCTCTATGGTGATGCCGGAGGGGGTGACGGCCAGCAGATAGCCTTCGGGGTGTCCCTGAAGCGGCGCGGAGAGCGGGCTGACGGTCACCCGCGGGGCGGTGTCGGATGGCCATACGGGATTTTCGGCCGACAACTCTACTGACCGGGGCATCGGTATGAGCGGCAGCTCTTCTGCGGCGGCCGCGACCGGGGGCGCTATCATCGCCAGCACGGCGGCGACTGTCAATGGATTCATTGCGACGTGTTTGTTGGTTAACAGAAATGCAAAGTTAGATAAAAAACAGTGTTGTTATGGTTTCTCGACCGACTTTTTCAAAAATATATGAGCCGACCGTATCGATTTCTCGCGGCTCTTCTTCGTGCCGGAGGCGCCGGCATGAGCGGCGGCATCGCCTATATCTGGAACAGGCAGGGCAACGGCTGGCCCGGCGCATGCTCGACGCCTGGGAGGAATATCTGCCGCAATTCTTGAAAATCACCCCCGTGGAGTACAAGAAATTCCTGTAAAAACCGGTGGACGAAAAATGTTTGCTGATTTGAAGGAAAATTCGTAACTTTGCGGCGCTTTTGCGGCATGTCGGCCCGGCTAACAGGTCGGCGAGGCATGAGGCAAGGCATAAAGACAATCAAATTCATTACCAACCCAAAGAACATGAAGTACGAAACCGTTTTCATTTTAACTCCCGTTTTGTCTGATGTTCAGATGAAGGAAG
>CALHWU010000009.1 GCA_938039795.1 uncultured Muribaculaceae bacterium | reverse complement strand
GTGATCGTCGTCTTGCCCGCACCGGTGGAGCCGACAAAGGCAATTTTTTGCCCCGGCTTGGCGTACAGCGAAAGGTCCTGCAAAATCAGCCGCTCCGGCGTATAGCCGAAGCTGACGTTATGGAACCGCACGTCGCCGCGCAATGGCTCCAGCGCTACGTCCGGGTGGGCGGAATCCCGCCAGGCCCAGCGGCCGGTGACCTCGGGGCAGGCGGTCAGGGTGCTGTCGGCGTTCTCCCGCACGTTCACCAACTCTACCGTGCCCCCGTCCACTTCGGGCGGCTGCTCCATGGCGGCAAAAATACGCTCGGCACCGGCCAGCGCCGCCAGCAGGAAGTTGCCCTGCTGGGTAAACTGGTTGATGGGCAGGGTTGTCTGGCGCACAAACACCAGGTAGCTTGCCAGGCTGCCCAAATCGGACCAGCCCCACATAACCATCAGGCCGCCCACCACCGCAATGATGGCGTAGTTGATGTAACCGATACTGACGACGGCGGGGATCATCGTGGCGGCGTAGCTCTGGGCACCGGTGCCGGCTTGGCGCAGTTTTTCGTTGCGGGCGGCAAACTCGGCCAGCGCCTCGAAATCGGTGGGCGCTATGCCTACATTGGTGCCGAACGCTTCGGTGCCTCCGTTGCCGGGTGCGATATAGAGTTTATCGAGCAGCGGGCTCTGATTCATTTTCCAGGCGAGGGCCGATTCGCGGCCGCCGCTTCCGAGCAAAAGTACTTTCATCTTTATCTGAGTGGGGAGTGGTTAATCGTTGTCATTGGCTTCGTTGCCGTCGTTGCGGCGCCATCCTTTGCGGCTGCGCATGACGATGTTTTCGCCTTTCTGAGGCGGTATCGACGGGCGGCGTCCGGTGATCGACTTCAGCGCGTCGGGATTGCGGCGTCGCGCCAGCGGATTCTCTTCGTTGTCGCGCGGTGAGCGGTCGGGTCTCTCGTCGGCTCTCCGCCTGTCGAATCGGTCGCCTCTGTCGCGGCGGTCGTCGCGTCCATAGCGGTCATCTTTATCGCGATGCCCCGGGCGGTCGTCGCGGCGCCCCGGTTTTTCGGCGAAACGGCCCGATTTAGGTGCGTAACGGTCGGATTTCGGACGCCTGTCCTTGCCGCCGAAGCCGTTGCGGCGTGCGTCGTCGCGCCACTCCTCGTCGGTCATGCGCCGCGGCCCTTTGCGGTCGCGCTTGTTCTCGCGTCCGCTTCCCTCGCTGCTGCGGTCGCCGTTCTTGGAGTGACGGATAGTGCCTCCCTGGCGGCGGAATGAGTTGTAGTCGCCGTCGAATATGACGTATTCGCGGAGCTGGCATTCGAGAGCCCCGTTGAAGATCTCCTCTTTTGTGGAAGGCGACAGACCGATGGCGTTGAAATGCTCCTCGCGCAGGGCTATGATCCATGCATGGTAGCCGGTGAACACGTGTTTGAGAGCTGCGCCTATCTCGCGGTAGAGGCGGTCCATGTCCTCGGTGACGATACGTTCGCCGTAGGGGGGATTGGTGACGAGTATGCCGTCGGCCGGAGCCTCGGTCCAGTCTTTTATTGCCTTTACCTCAAGGTCGATATAGCGTCCTACGCCTGCCTGCTTGATGTTGGCGCGGGCCACGGCCACGGCTTTGGGCGAAATGTCGGCGCCGATGATGCGGCATGCCGGCTCATGCTCGGCCGATTCGTCGTTGTAGATGCTGTCGAAGAGGTCGGCGTCGAAGTCGGGCCACGCCTCGAAGGCGAAACGTTTGCGGTAGATGCCCGGCATGATGCCCGCTCCTATAAGAGCGGCCTCGATGAGGAATGTGCCTGAGCCGCACATCGGGTCGACCAGCGGGCAGTCGCCGCGCCAGCCGCTCTTGAGTATGATGCCGGCGGCGAGCACCTCGTTGATCGGCGCTTCGGTCTGCTCCACGCGGTAGCCGCGCTTGTGGAGCGATTCGCCCGAAGAGTCGAGCGAAAGGGTCACTCTCTCGCCGGAGATGTGCACGTTGATCATCACGTCGGCGTCCTGCAGGCGCACGCCGGGCCGCTTGTCGGGGCCGAAACGGTCCTTGAAGAAATCCACTATGGCGTCCTTCACGCGGTAGGTGACGAAGCGCGAGTGGGTGAACTCGTCGGAGTAGGCCGTCGTGTCGATGGCGAAGGTCTTGTCGAGCGACAGCACCTTGGTCCAGTCAAATTCCTTGACCAGCGAATAGAGCGTGTCGGGGTCGGAAGCTGTGAACTTATATATCGGTTTGAGGATACGCAGTGCTGTGCGGCAGCACATGTTGGCGCGGTAGAGCATGGCGAGGTCGCCCTCAAACGACACCATGCGGCGTCCGGGCTCCACGTTTTTGGCGCCGAGGCCGCGAAGCTCCTCGGCGAGCACTTCTTCAAGCCCCTGGAAGGTCTTGGCCACCATTTCAAACTCTCTGCATTCGTCGGTTGCGTCCATAATGTCAGATTGGGGATGTCTCGGTTGTATTGGTTGAATATGACATTGTCGGCCTCCTGCCGCCGTCAGTCGCCGGCGTCAGGGCAGTCGTGGTGCAAAGTTAGCGATTCCCCGTCATCCGTCAAAAAAAGCCGCCCGGATTATTATGGTTTTATTTTCTGTCACTTCTTCATTTAAGCAATATCCTATCATTGTCGTCGCTTTCCAATACGCTCATCTGATGAATGGCTATCTGATTCAGTTTCACAAGCCGCTCGCCTTGCGTCATGCCCTGCTCAATGAAAACCGCATTGAGGTTTTCCATATTTGACAGGCAGATAAGTTCGTTGATTGTGGCATAGTCGCGTATGTTCCCTCTGAGATGGGGATTAGCCTCGCGCCATTGCTTTGCCGTAACACCGAACATCGCTACATTCAGCACATCGGCTTCACTGGCATAGATAATACTTGCCTGTGCCGGAGTAACCTCCGCAGGGACAAGATTCTGCTTTATGGCATCGGTATGTATACGGTAGTTGATTTTCGACAGCTCACGTTTTGCCGACCAACCCAACAACCGCCGTTCCTCCGTTTTGAGCCGCTGAAATTCCTTGACGATGTAGAGTTCAAACTCAACAGAAATCCAGCTCGCAAACTTCAATGCAATATCCTTATGCGCATATGTTCCACCATAACGCCCTGATTTAGCGATTATACCAATGGCATTTGTCGTATCCGTCCATTTTTTTGGCGAGAGCGTAAATGCGTTAAGGCCGGCCTGTCGCCTAAACCCCTCGAATTCGGTGGGTTTAAAATGTGGATTGTAAAGCTGTTCCCAAATGCCCAAATACTCTATTGTGTTACGGTTGCGCAACCAGTTTGCAATCACGGCATTAGGTTCATCGCTTTTATGTCGTGCCAAATCGGTCAACGAAATATAATCATCCCCGTTGACAGCGATAATTGTAATATCGGTATTTTGAACTGTAATCTTTGCCATTGTTTATGGTATGGCGTATATGCCAATACGCAAAGTTACGAATTCTCGTTGATAAACAGTGTATTCCATTAAAATAACATGTTTCTTTGTTCTTATTCTTAAATCACAAAAACGCTCATCGACTGCCAGTGTTTAATTCAGTATTTTATTCAAAATACTTGCTGTTCCATCTCTTAAATCCCTAAATGCAACTTTTTCATTACCTCTTTTCCCTAACAGATAGTCGTATCGTTATCTTCTTATGTAGCTGATTGTTAGTAATAGATTGAAATTCAATTAAAATTGAGCGTATGTTATGGTATGCAAAAACGGGCCTCAAGTATTATGGCGTATAAACAAAAACCTCCCGTAAAGGGAGGTGCGGTCTTGGCGCCAGGTGACACGGATGCCTTACCCGGAGATTAAGCTTGACACCGCGTCACAAAAATAATACATTTCTTTTAATCCCAGGTCATAACTTCCCTAATTTCCTATCTCGAATACACGATGAAGCGCGAGTTATTGTTTCCCATATTGTTATCAAAGTAAGAAATTGAAGACATAGCCTGAGATTACAGCTGTCAGGAATATTACGGCGACAATCATGATGACGAGTCGTTTCTTGAAGATGCTTGCAAGCATTGATATTTCGGGGATTGCCATGCCTGCGCCACCGATAACAAGTGCTATTACGGCTCCGATACTCATTCCTTTCCCCATCAATGCCACTCCGATAGGGATTGCGGTTTCAGCACGAATATACAGAGGCACACCGATGATGGCTGCGACAGGTACAGCGAAAGGATTGTCTGGTCCGGCGATTTTCAATACCCAGTCGCTCGGCATATAGCCATAGATTACGGCTCCTAATGCAACGCCGATGATAAGATACCAGAATATCGGGCGAAGCGTGTCCCATCCGGCACGAAGTGCTATGGCTATCTTCTGACTCCAAGGGAGTTTCTTAGCCTCGATAGGTTTTTCACCTGACGAACAGCAGGACTGCTTTTTCAGCCTCACGTTTTTGACATACTTTTGCGCATCGACCTTCTGTAATCCCCAGCCGAAAAATACGGCACAAAGAAAAGCTATCGCCACATAAATAAGCATCGCTTTGATTCCTACTAACGCTCCCAACATCGCTATGATAATGGGGTTGAGCAGCGGAGAGGCTATGAGGAACGACATTGTGGCTCCGAAAGGAATGCCAGCATTGAGGAAACCTACAGTCATGGGGAGAGTAGAACATGCGCAGAAAGGTGTGAGCGCACCGAATCCGGCAGCTATCACATTCCCGAAGAAGCCTGCTTTTTCAATTTTCTTGCTGATTTTTTCCTGCGGAATATACATAAGTATGATTTCTACAAGTGCAGTGATCACGATGAACAATACAACAAGCTCAACTGTGATGTAGCAGAAATACCAAAGTGTGTCGAGTAGAGTGTTCATTTCAAATTATCGTTGTAAAATTGTTCAAATCTGGTTTTAATCTCGTCACGCACTCGGCGAAATTCTGCCAAAACAAGCTCTTCAGATCCGATTGCATCGGAAGGGTCGTCAAAACCGATATGAATTTGTTGTTTGACTTTGCCGACAAACGCAGGACAGTTCTCGTTAGCTCCTCCGCATACGGTTATCACATAATCCCACGGCTCATTGAGGTATTCCTTCACATCGTGTGGCGTGTGACCGCTAATATCTATGCCTTTCCCACGCATGACTTTGACTGCAAGCGGGTTGACCTTCTCCGCAGGTTTCGTGCCTGCGGAGAAGACTTCCAATTTCGGGTCAAACGACTGGAGGAAGCCGTGAGCCATCTGACTGCGGCAACTGTTGCCGGTGCATAGAATCAATACTTTCATTTTCATTCGATTTAGAAGAAATAACCGTAAACCCATCCGGAAATGGTTGCCATGACAATTACAAGAGCGACATATATCACAGTCTTTTTCGTACCCATCACATTTCTTATGACAAGCATATTCGGAAGCGACAGCGACGGGCCGGCGAGCAGCAGGGCAAGAGCCGGGCCTTTACCCATGCCGGAAGCAAGCAGTCCCTGAATAATCGGCACTTCGGTAAGAGTGGCGAAATACATAAACGCACCTGTGAAACTTGCGAAGAAGTTTGATAGTAACGAATTGCCGCCGACTGCCCATTCAACCCAGCTGTTTGGAATAATGCCGGGCAGCTCTATACCATCGTGCGTTGAACCGAGCAGGAATCCCGCTGTCAATACTCCGACTGCAAGCAACGGTAGTATCAGCTTGGCGAATCCCCATGATGACAACGCCCACTCCCGGTTTTCGTCATCATTTTTATCGCAGAGCAACACGATGGCAAGGACGGCGACCGAGACGATCATTGGCACAAGGGGAGCCAGTTTCGCATCGGGAATGAAAACATTTGCGATGAAAGCTGAAATCGCAACGGCTACAGCTCCGAGGATAATCCATCGGGCTTTCAGATGGAGTATCTTCACAAGCATCACGCACAGACCTATTGCAAGGGCAGATGTTATCCACCATTTTGCCCCGTAGATCGCAGCCCAGATGCCACGGTCGATTGCCGCAGGTGCGCCCCAGTTGGCGAACACAAGGATTGCCACGAGAGTAAAGAAGAACACTGCGGTCTGCCAAAGCGGGCGTTTCTCCGGCGGTGGAACGATATTCATCTGTGCAGCCTCCTTATCCCGTTCTTCCTTACGGAAGATAAACGACATAACAAGACCGATTACCACAGCAAACGTAACGGCACCGATTACACGGGCAAGCCCCATTTCCAGACCGAGAATACGGGCGGTGAGGATTATCGAGAGTATGCTGATGGCGGGACCGGAATATAGAAACGCGATTGCCGGACCAAGACCTGCACCACGTTTATATATGCTGGTAAACAACGGGAGAATAGTGCATGAACACACCGCAAGGATACCTCCCGATACAGAAGCCACGGTATATGACACCCACTTCTTTGCATTTGCACCGAAATATTTCAGCACCGCTCCCTGGCTTACGAACACTGCAATAACACCGGCAATGAAGAATGCCGGGAGAAGACAGAGTACGATATGCTCACGGGCATACCATTTGGCGAGGTCAAGTGTGGAGTGTATCGCTGTCAGTAGAGTTTCGCTGTTGACGGGCATGAAGAACGCTGCCAGAAATATGACAACAGTCCATATCAGAAACTTGATTTCCTTTTTCGTTTCCATAACTTATTCCCTTTGTTCCGTTCAGATGCCGAGAACCCTTTTTACTTCGCCTGCCAAGGGTACGTGTCCTTTGATTCTGACGATACCGTCAACTACTACGGCCGGGGTAGCCATTATGTTATAGTTCATCATCTCTGCAATATCCTCTATTTTGTAAAGTTTGACATCAAGATTGTTCTCGCTGATCACACGCTCTACAACCTTGTATGTCTCTTTACATTTGGCACACCCGGGGCCAAGGACAAGAACCTCGCTGACCTTTGTCCCGGGAGATGTGGAGCAGCACGAGGTTTCAACGGATTCGGTGGAGTCGGTGGGACATCCGCACGACTGCACGGTTTCCACATCTTCATCCACGATGATGTTACTGCCACAGGAACAGGAACTTTTCTTTTTAGGGGCGAAGAGGGTTGACCAAAAGCCTTTCTTAGATTCTTTTTTATCCATGATTTTTCGTTTTTACAGTTTATACTTTTTTAGAGATACATCATTATGCAGTAGTAAAGACCTACTGATATGAAAATTGCGCCGACGATAATGTTGAGCCATTTCTGAATCGTGCGCAGTTTGCCGTAGAATTCGCCGACCTTTTCAACGCTGAAAGCGAGAATCCAGGCTACGGCAAGCACGGGAAGTGCGGTGGCTATTGCGAACAGAATCGGCAGAAGCCAGCCTGCGCTTGCCGTTACCGACATCGGTATCAGCATACCGAAGTACAGCACTCCGCTTGTCGGACAGAAAGCCATTGCGAACAGGACGCCGAGCAACAACGCTCCCCTGCCTCCTTTGCGGGCGAGTCCTTCGCCTTTGCCGCCGAAACCGAACTGCGGGAGATTGAGTTTGTCTCCGAACAGCATGAAAAGTCCGATAAGCAGCAGGAGCGGTCCGAGCAGCAGCTCGCCCCATTTCCCTATTGCCTTTTGTATCCCGAACACGCTTGCACCCTCTTTCAGAATTGAGATAAGGATAATGCCGAGAACGGTATAAGCGATTACCCGACCAAGAGTATATAATACACCGTTGCGGAAAACACGTCTGCGGTTCTCTATATCCTTGCTGATGTAGCCTATTGCGGCTATATTGGTAGCAAGCGGACATGGCGAGATGGCGGTGAGCAATCCGAGGAGGAAGGCGGTCAGAGCCGGAGCAGTGCTGTTGTCAAGTAAAGTCTGTAACCAGTCCATTATTTCAGCGATTGGCGGATTTTGTCTGCAAGACCTTTCTTGAAGCCGTCAGGATTTTTACGGGCGTTCCCGAAGCCAAACTCAGTGAGGTTGTTACGGCTCTCCTTACCGTCTTTCCATTTGTTGACAAAGAGCGAAGACCATGTCACTTCGTATTTGTCGGCGATTTTTTCTCCCTCCGGGGTAGATATATCCACGGTCTTGAATACGACAGTCCCGTTTTTAAGCTCGTTTGCAAAGAGAGTATTTACTACCTCTTTAGCGTTTTTCTCGATAGCCATGCAGGTGGCACAGCGTTGTTTCCCGTGAAGATATATCACTTCCACTCTATCCTTCTCAGGATATTTCGCGGCGGCGGTATTATCCCCGCTTCCGCACGACACCAGCCCTATCATAAGGGCGAAAAACATCATTAACTTGTTCATGTACTTAAATGTATTTAATTGAGTTGTTGTTTGCCGAATTACGAACATTGGTGTTAAAAAAATAGTGCTTACGAACAGCAGCTATTCTTTTTTGAGGGACAGCAGTCGTCAAGCATCTGTGAAAACAGTTGCCGGGCAAGTTTCCAGTTCTCTGCGTTGATGCAATACTTCACCTTTGGCGGCTCGATGGTGCCTTGTATCAGCCCCGCCTCTTTCAACTCGCTAAGATGCTGCGATACTGTGGCTTTCGCAATGGGAAGCACCTCGTGAATGTCGCCGAAGAAACATTCGTTTCTCTGAGCGAGAAAATGCATTATGGCGATGCGAGTGGGATGCCCCATCGCTTTCGCAAACCTCGCAAGACGCTCCTGGTCAGGTGTTATCTCTAATTTTGCCATATCATCCATTGTTTGATGTTCGCAAAATTACAAACAATATTTTTATTCCCCTAATTATTTTATTGATTTTATTCGCTTATATAATTTTAAGGGGTTATTTCGGGAGGCGGACGATGTTGGTGGGGGGCGACTGCACGAGCCGTTCGCCGGGGGCTACGTCGAATGTCACCCACAGGTTGCCGCCGATGACGGCTCCGTTGCCGATGGTGATGCGGCCGAGCACGGTGGTATTGGCATAGATCACCACGTTGTCGCCCACGATCGGATGTCGGGGCACTCCTTTTACAGGATTGTCGTCGGCGTCGCGCACGAAAGAGCGTGCGCCGAGGGTGACGCCCTGATAGATTTTCACATTGTCGCCTATGATGGACGTAGCTCCGACCACCACTCCCGTGCCATGGTCGATCATCAGACCGGGTCCGATCGTGGCGCCCGGGTGGAGGTCGATGCCGGTCTCGCTGTGGGCGAGCTCGCTGATCATGCGGGGAATGACAGGCACTCCCAGATCGTAAAGCGCGTGGGCTATACGGTGGCATGTGAGCGCCCGGAGTCCCGGATAGCTGAATATCACTTCCTCGGTGGAGTTGGCGGCCGGATCGCCCCGGTAGGTAGCCTCGGCATCGGCGGCGAGAAGATGGCGCATTGAGGGCATCTGCCCGATAAACCGCAATGTCAGGCGGTCGGCGCGCATGCGCAGCTCGTCCATGTCGGGCGATGTGCCGCATTCGGTCTCGAAACAGAGTCCGGCGGTGATCTGCCGTGACAGGATGGCGCGCAGTTCGTCGACGGCCATGCCGATGTGGTACAGCAGGTTGTCGCGTCTCACCTGATTGTTGGCGAAAAATCCGGGGAAAAACAGATGGCGGCACAGGTCGACGATGCGTCGGGTGGCGTCATGTGTGGGAAGCGGCTCCCCCTGCAGGCGGGTGCGGCACACGCCGGGGAGATCCTCGGCTGACGAAAGCTGTCTGACCACATCGCTGATGGAGTCGGCGGTCGGACGGTCGGTAGGATTGTCGGTGGTTGTCATATCGTTCTAACGTGACTTGGCGCTGTGGGGTTCGTGATGGATTCACGGGGCCGGAAATAAAAAACTCCCGATACATCACGCACCAGGAGTGTCCCAATTCTTGCTTTTTCTATCTTTGCGCTTCAGGATGGGCTTGAACCAACGACCCCCTGATTAACAGTCAGGTGCTCTAACCAACTGAGCTACTGAAGCTTTTGTCATGAAATCGATGCTTGGGCTTCCGCTTTCGCATCCATGCGGTTGATGCCGTTCCCTCTGGAATTGCGATGCAAAGTTAAGTCGTTTTCATGAACTGTGCAAGTTTTGACGCAAATTTTATCAAAAAAAATTTCGGTCGGAGGGTTCAGGTCTTTGTCGGGCGCTTACTCAACGATGGTCGACAGGGGTTCCGCGGCCTTGTTTTCCAGTATCTCCACCGACCGGCAGTGCTGCAGCCGTATGGCGAACCGGTTGTGGTGGAACGGTGCATAGTCGGAGTTCTTCACGATGGTGTTGCGGCGGAATATCAGGCCGTCGGTCGATTTGGCGTAAAGCAGCGGAGCGTCGAATGTCTCGAAGGTGTTGTCCTCTATGACAATGCCCGGATATTGCTTGCCTCCGTGGAAATAACCTTTCTGATCGGCGAGGCGGTGGATCTCGGGATATATCGAGATTACGGCCTCGGTGAACTGGAAGAGGCTGGTCAGGGCGTTGACGAAACGGTTGCCGCGGATGGTGACGTCGCGGCATGCGCCGGTCTCAAACCATCCCATGCAGTCGCCGCAGAGCAGTATGGCGGTGCCTGAAGTGTGGTCGAAGAGGTTGCGCTCCGCCACGACGGTGCGCGGAGTGGAGAAGAGGCTCCCGCGGGCGCGGTTGTTGCGTATGATGTTGTCGGCGAAGCTGACGCTCGGCGTCCAGGCCATGTTCTCCAGCCCGAAACGTCCGCCATCTGCCGTGATAGCGCTGTCCACGTCGGTGGTGAAAGTGATGTCAAACTCTTTCGCTCCGGCGATCGCAGGCGAGTCGGCCGGACTGATCGACTCTATCACCAGAGCATCGCCGTGAGGCTCCATGACAGGCGCGTCGATCGGCTGCACGGTATCGCCCGGTTCGCCCCAGCGGAATCCGTAGGTCTGCGGATGCATGTAGCGCGCGCGCAGAGTGCGCGCTCCCTGTCGGCCGACCACCTTGAGGTATGTGCCGTGTACGTTGATGGCGTCATCCATCATTCCTTCATATAGTCCGCCGGTGGAGCTTATATGGCCCTTGCACCCGGAGAAGTGGGTCGCGTCGGCCTGTGTGGTGAAATATCTCGGGTCGTTGTCGCCCCGGAGAGCCACAGCGAAGCCGTCGAGCGAGATATCGGTCGACATCTGCGCGAGCAGTCCCATGCCCTGCGCGTAGTGTACCTTCACATTCTCGATGAGGGTGCCGGTGCAGTCGGCTACGAATATCCCCGGAGTGGGACGCGCCCATGAACGCATGGCGATGACCATGCCGGGCTTCATCGCTTTGTTGCGCCAGCGCGGAGCGAAATAGCGGCGCGGCCCGGTGGGAACCACGCTGTCGAGCGGAAGGTAGAGGTCGGAAGTGCGGTAGACCACACGGCGCGTGTCGGCTTCGAACGCTATGCCGGCGCGCTGACGCTCCGTCCAGCCCTCGCCGGTGGTGAAGAATCCTTTCTTGTCGTGGCCGGCCTTGACCCATGGCGCTACCTCGAACTCTATGCCGGTGGAGTCCGACCGTATGATTGTCGACTGGGCGATATGTGGATTCTCGAAGTCGATGTGGAAATCACGAAGTGTCACTCCGGTGGAGCCGATCACAGCCACCGGTATCATCGTGCCGTGAAACATGAAGTCGGCGCCCGAGCCGTCGATGGTCAGGCTGTCGGTTCCCTCGATGCAGAATGCCACCTGCTTTGGATTATCCTGGTCGTGATTGGAGATATACAGCTCCCGCACGTGGCTCCCCTTGGGGTGGAAGTCGTAGCGGCCGGGAGCGAATTTAAGCGTGACGGCCTCTTTGCCGGCATATTTGCTCCTGATGTCGGCAAGAGCCTTGGAGAGACGGGGCGACATGTTGCGCCGGGTGTCGGGCCGTATGCCGTAAGATGTCATGTCTACTGTCACTTCGGCCGATGCGGCTGTGGCGGATAACAGTATGCAGGCTGCAAGGCAGCGAAGGATGTGGCGGAGCGCGTGGGTCATTCTTGTGGTATTTTGTAAAAACAGCAGTATTATACGGATGAAAGTATGCAAAAATAAACACTCGGCTCGAAATATGGAAATTCGGGAGCGATTATTTCAAAAAAATATTGCCCGACAGAACGTTATGAAAAATTAAACCGGAGGGTTTGCGAGTGTGTTGTAATTGTTGTAATTTCGCTCTTCGATTTTGAAATCAACCCCATAACCACATTCCTCGATGAAGAAACTCCTTCAAATAGTGGCGATTGCCCTTGCCGCAACCATATGTGCCGCTGCCGGGACCCGCAGCAAGAAAAACAGCATAAGCCGCAACCTTGACATTTTCAGCTCGGTATTCAAGGAAATGCAGACATTCTACGTCGACACCATCGACGCCGACAAGGCGGTGGCGACGGCGATCAACGCCATGCTGTCGGAGCTTGACCCGTATACGGTGTATATGCCCAAAAGCGAGACCGAGGAATTCCGTTCAATCAGCGCAGGCGAATTCGGAGGTATCGGGTCATACATAATGCAGCGCGACGGCAACGTCTATGTGTCGGGCCCCCACCGCGGCACTCCGGCCTTCCGCGCCGGGCTGCGTCATGGAGATCTCATAGTGGCCATCGACGGCGACACTATGCTTGGGAAGACCCATACCGAAGTGTCGGCGCGGCTCAAGGGAGAGCCGGGCACGAAGCTCCACGTCAGTCTGCGCCGTCCATATGCCGGAGCCGATTCGGTCATAGAGGTGGATATGGTGCGCGAGAAGATACGCATCCAGTCGGTGCCCTATTTCGGGATGCTCGAAGGGGATGGCAAGGTGGGATATATCAGTCTGACTTCATACAGCGAGTCGACGGCCGACGAGGTGCGCCAGGCGCTCCGCTCGCTGCTCGGACAGGGCGCGCAGTCGATCGTGCTCGATCTGCGCGGCAATCCCGGCGGACTGGTGGAGAGCGCCGTTCAGGTCGTGGGCAATTTCGTGCCGAAGGGCACCGAGGTGCTCCGCACCCGTGGGCGCGGAGTGCTCAACGAGAAGGTCTATAAGACCACGTCGTCAGCAATCGACACGAAAATACCTCTCGCAATACTCATCGACAGCGAGAGCGCCTCGGCAGCGGAGATCACCGCCGGCGCGCTCCAGGATCTCGACCGCGCGGTCATAGTCGGCGACCGCTCTTTCGGCAAGGGACTGGTGCAGATCACCCGCGACATACCCTATGAGGGCTCGCTGAAGGTGACGATGGCGCGCTATTACATTCCCTCCGGACGTCTGATCCAGGCCATCGACTACAGCCACCGCGACGAGGAGGGCCGCGTCACCCGCATACCCGACAGTCTGACCAATGAATTCCGCACGGCCGGCGGACGCATCGTTCGCGACGGCGGCGGCATCACTCCCGACATCAAGGTGGAATATCCCGAGTCGAGCCGTCTGACCTACAATATCGTCAGGGGGTTCTGGGCGTTTGACTTCGCCAACAAATATTATGCGGAGCATCCCGGTGAAGCGCCCGATATCGCCAAATTTACCATCACGGACTCAATCTACGAGGATTTCAAGCGTTCGATAGATCCCGAACGCTTCCACTACGACCGCGTCTGCGAGATATTGCTCGACCGTCTGCGTCAGGCGGCAAAGATCGAAGGTTATGAGGGCGATTCGCTCAACGCGCAGTTCGCAGTGCTTGAGAAGATGCTCAGACATTCGCTTTCGGCCGACCTCGACACCCACCGCAAGGCTATAGAGCCGCTGCTCGTGCGCGAGATCGTGGAGCGTTACCATCAGGAGCCGGGACGCATAGCCTCCGGTCTGCGTTTTGATCCCGGTATCGACAGCGTCCGCAATGTCCTGACCGCCCCGGGCCGCGTGGCCGGCATACTCAAACCCGACGGGAAATGAGCGGAATAGCTGATCTATGCACCCGGTTCATGACCGCCGAGCGCCGCAAGGCTCTCAAGGCGGCATTGTCGTCGGGAAGCGAGGCGCATGCCTTCGGGCTCGCCGGTTCTGCCCCCGCCATGATGCTTGCGGCCATGCCCGCGCGCCGACAGCCTGTTATGGTGGTCGGCGATTCGCTCGACGACGCCGGATATCTTTACCACGATCTGTCGCGCATACTCGGCGAGGAATCAGTGCTGATGTTCCCCTCGGCCTACAAACGCTCCATCAAGTATGGCCAGATCGACCCCCCATCCGAAATACTGCGCACCGAAGCTCTCAACCGCTGGCATGCCGACAAGGGATTGCGTTTTGTCGTGACATATCCCGAGGCGATGGCGGAGAAAGTGGCTTCCCGCACCGACGTCGACACCCACACGCTGCGGCTTAAGCGGAGCGCCGTCTTTCCGATGACCGACGCGGCACGCTGGCTGCGCGAGAATGGTTTCCAGGAGGTCGATTATGTGTATGAGCCCGGGCAGTTCGCTCTGCGCGGTTCAATCCTCGATATTTTCGGCTACAGCTTCGAGATGCCTTACCGTCTCGACTTCTTCGGCGACGAGATCGACTCTATACGCACGTTCAACACCGAGACCCAGCTCTCGGAGCAGCAGATCGACGCAGTGGCTGTCACCGCCAATGTCGCATCCTCGGCCAGCGGTCAGTCGCTGCTTGATTTCATACCCGACGACACTCTGATAGCCGTGCGCGATGCCGCCTATACCCTGCAGCGTATCGAGGCGGTCAGTCATGAAAACTTCTCGCAGAGCTCATTGCTTGCCGACGAAGGCGATGCCTCGGCGATGGACAAGGTGGTGGATCCCGAAGCGTTCGCTGTCTCTTTCGGCCGCTTCGCCCGACTCCAGTTCTCGGCCGCGCCGATGCCTGAGGGGAAAGAGCTGCCCGCGGCGATCGATTTCGGATGCACTCCACAGGCAATATATCACAAGAATTTCGACCTCATTTCGGAGTCGCTCGGACATTTCCTGGCCGACGGCTATTCCATCTGCATACTCTCCGACAGCCCGAAACAGATCGAACGGCTGAAAGCCATCTTTGCCGACCGTGGCGACGACATACCTTTCACTCCCGTGGGCACGACACTACATGCCGGATTTGTCGATCATCGCCTTAGGATCTGTATCTTCACCGACCATCAGATCTTCGACCGCTTCCATAAATACAGCCTCAAGAGCGACCGTGCCCGGTCGGGCAAGCTCGCTCTCTCTCTCAAGGAGCTCAGCGCGATAGAGCCTGGCGACTACATAGTCCACGTCGATCATGGTGTGGGACGCTTCGCCGGATTGCTCCGCACCCAGGTGGGAGGCCATACGCAGGAGATGATAAAGCTCGTATATGCCGGCGGCGACACGATCTTCGTGTCGATCCATTCGCTCCACAAGCTTGCCAAATACCGCGGCAAGGAGGGCGTGGAGCCCAAGATCAACAAGCTCGGCACCGGAGCCTGGAACCGCGTGAAGGAGCGCACCAAGGAGAAACTGAAGGACATCGCCCGCGACCTTATAAAGCTTTACGCGGCCCGGCGCCAAGAGAAGGGTTTCAGTTTCTCGCCCGACTCATATCTGCAGCGGGAGCTTGAGGCATCCTTTATCTACGAGGATACACCCGACCAGCTGACGGCTACACAGGCCGTGAAGGCCGACATGGAGAGCGACCGGCCGATGGACCGCCTGATATGCGGCGACGTGGGCTTCGGTAAAACGGAGGTAGCCATGCGCGCGGCATTCAAAGCCGCCGGCGATTCGAAGCAGACCGCCGTGCTCGTGCCGACGACCGTGCTCGCATATCAGCATTACAATACATTCCGTCAGCGTCTGAAAGACTTTCCCGTGAGGGTGGAATACCTGTCGAGGGCGCGCACTCCAAAGCAGGTCAAGGAGATACTTGCCGATCTTGCGGCCGGAAAGATCGACATACTCATCGGCACACATAAGCTTATCTCGAAATCCGTGAAATTCAAGGATCTCGGACTGCTGATCGTCGACGAGGAACAGAAATTCGGCGTGGCCGTCAAGGAGAAGCTCAAGCAGATGAAGACCAACGTCGACACTCTGACCATGAGCGCCACACCCATACCGCGCACCCTGCAGTTCTCCCTGATGGGCGCGCGCGACCTCTCTGCCATCACCACTCCGCCGCCCAACCGTTATCCCATAGTCACATCTGTCAGCGCGCTGACCGACGACACCATACTTGAAGCGGTCAATTTCGAGATGTCGCGCAACGGTCAGGTCTTTATCGTCAATCCCCGCATCGAGGGCCTTTACGATCTGGAGCGGATGATACAGAGGCTGGTGTCCGACGCCCGCACGATCGTGGCTCACGGACAGATGCCTCCCGAAAAGCTTGAGAAAGCCATAATCGACTTCGCCAACCACGATTTCGACATCCTCCTCTCCACCACCATCATCGAGAGTGGCGTCGACATGCCCAATGTCAACACGATCATAATCAATAACGCTCACTGCTTCGGTCTCTCGGAGCTGCATCAGCTCCGCGGACGTGTGGGCCGCAGCTCCCGCAAGGCGTTCTGCTATATGCTCGTGCCCCCTACGGTGCCTCTCTCGCCCACGGCGCGCCGCCGCCTTCAGGCTATTGAGAGTTTCAGCGAGCTCGGCTCGGGCATACATATCGCCATGCAGGATCTCGACATCCGCGGCGCAGGCAACCTTCTCGGAGCCGAGCAGAGCGGATTCATAGCCGATCTCGGCTACGAGACATACCAGAAAATACTGAAAGAGGCGGTGACGGAGCTGCGCACAGAGGAGTTTTCCGAGGTCATGGCCGACACGCCCGAAGAGCAGCAGGACTACGTGGCCGACTGCACCATCGAGAGCGATATGGAGCTCCTTCTGCCGGCGTCGTATGTCCCCCAGGAAAGCGAGCGCATAGCGCTCTATCAGGAGCTCGACAGCATTGAGCGCGAGAGCGATCTCGATGCGTTCGAGGAACGTCTCCGCGACCGGTTTGGCGAGATCCCTCCCGAAGCGCGCGAACTTCTGAGGATTCCGCGCCTGCGCCGAATGGCCCGACGTCTCGGCGTGGAGAAGGTGGTGCTGAAGCAGGGATCGATGTTTCTGCATTTTGTCGACGACAGCAACAAGGCCTATTATCAGTCGGCTGCATTCGGCCGCATACTGTCGTGGCTTCAGGCCAATGTGGCGCGGTGTCAGATCCGCGACCGGCAGGGCAAAAGGAGCTTCGTCATCTCCCACGTGCCCACAGCCGAAGCGGCTACGGCCATCTTTGCAGCGATAATGAAGCTGGATCCGGCTCCTGCCGCATGAACATTTATGGGGCCGTCGGCGTTATCCCCTGCAGTGACAAGATTGTTTAATAAATAAAAATCTCTTATTATGATCAAAAAGATTATGGCAGCCGCGCTGGTTGTCTTCGCGCTGGCTCCGCTGGCGGCCTGTGGCGACAATGATGACGACAAGGTATCGCCCGACAAGGAGCTGAAGCAGGCTCTCGCATCGAGATATCCCTCGATGAAGGTTGAAAAGTGGGAGAAGAAAAAGAACTGGAGTGTGGCCGAAGGCCGCATCGACGGCGTATCGGCCGATGTATGGTTTGACGTTTCCAACCAGTGGGCGATGACCGAATATGACTATGACCGCGATCTGACCAAGCTCCCGCAGCCCGTGGCCAACGCTATCGCCACCGGCGACTTCCGCGACTGGACAGTCGACGATATAGAGTATTTCGAACGCCGCTCGGAAAGCTTCTACCGCGTCGAAGTGGAGACTCCCGGACAGCCCGACGTATATCTGATGTATATGCCCGACGGTTCGCTGCGCGGCACCACAGCTGTCGACGTCGATGTCTATCCTGACTTCGAGCTGCCCCATCAGGTGCTCCCTCCCTCCGGCAACTGATGCAATCATGATTTCCCTGTAAGCCTGAGACTGGATGTCAGCATGGCTTGCCCGGAATGAAGGGAAAAAACAGACTGCCGCTCTCGCGATCGAGGGCGGCAGTCGGCGTTTTATGGTGATTTCTCAGCCTGGCGTCAGTCGGCGCACTTGGCTTTGATAAACTCGCGGTTGAGTCGGGCGATGTTGCTCAGAGGTATGTTCTTGGGACACTCGGCGGCGCAGGCTCCGGTGTTGGTGCAGTTGCCGAATCCGAGTTCGTCCATCTTCTTGACCATGGCGCGGGCGCGGCGCTTGCGCTCTACCTGGCCCTGGGGCAGGAGGGCGAACTGGCTGACCTTGGCCGAAACGAAGAGCATTGCCGAGCCGTTCTTGCACGCTGCCACGCAGGCGCCGCAGCCGATGCAGGTGGCGGAGTCCATCGCCACGTCGGCCACTTCCTTCGAGATCGGGGTGGCGTTGGCGTCGGGAGCGCCGCCGCAGTTGAACGATACATAGCCGCCGGCCTGCTGTATCTGGTCGAACGCGTTGCGGTTGACGGCCAGGTCGCGGATCACGGGGAAAGCCGCCGAGCGCCAGGGCTCGATGGTGATGGTCTCTCCGTCGTGGAACTTGCGCATGTGGAGCTGACAGGTGGTGATGCCCTGTACCGGGCCGTGGGGATGACCGTTGATGTAGAGCGAGCACATGCCGCAGATGCCTTCGCGGCAATCGTTGTCAAACACCACCGGCTCCTCGTTCTGATCCACGAGCTGCTGGTTGAGCATGTCGAGCATTTCGAGGAAGCTGCTGCCGGTCGACACGTTGTCGAGGTGATAGTTGACGAACTGGCCGGGTTCCTTCGGACCGCGCTGACGCCAAACTTTCAGATTTACGCTTATAGTATTTTCCATTTCTGTGTTGCTTTTTTCTTGACGTTTTTACGACTTGTAGTTGCGGGTCTGTACCTGGATGGCCTCATATTTGAGGGGCTCTTTGAGAAGGATGGGCTTCTCGTCGTCGCCGGTGTATTTCCAGCAGCTGACGTACATGTAGTGCTCGTCGTCGCGCTTGGCCTCGCCGTCGGGCGTCTGGTACTCCTCGCGGAAGTGTGCGCCGCATGATTCGTTGCGGTGAAGGGCGTCTATGGCCATCATGCGTGCCATCACGAGGAAGTCCTCCAGGCGCAGAGCCTTCTCAAGCTCGGTGTTGAGATCGTCGGCGCTGCCCACGATGCGCAGATCGGTGTAGAACTCCTTGCGCACCTCCTTGAGCTCCTCGATAGCCTTCACGAGGCTCTGGAGCGTGCGGCCCATGCCCACGAGGTTCCACATGATGTGGCCAAGCTTCTTGTGGATCTGATCGGGGCTCTTGGTGCCCTTGATGGCCATCAGACGGGCTATGCGGTCGCGTACGCCTTTCTCTGCCTCGTCGAATTCGGGATGCTTGGTGTCGAATGTCGAACGGCTGACCTTGATCTGGTCGCTGAGATAATTCTGGAGAGTATAGGGGAGCACGAAGTAGCCGTCGGCCAGACCCTGCATGAGAGCCGATGCTCCGAGGCGGTTGGCTCCGTGGTCGGAGAAGTTGCATTCGCCGATGGCGAAGAGACCCTTGATCGAGGTCTGCAGCTCGTAGTCGACCCAGATGCCGCCCATGGTGTAGTGCGAGGCCGGGAAGATCATCATCGGGGTCTCGTATGGGTTGTCGTCGGAGATCATCTGGTACATGTCGAAGAGGTTGCCGTAGCGGTCGCGCACCACGTCAGCTCCCAGACGCTCGATGGCATACTTGAAGTCGAGATATACGGCGTTGCCGGTTCCCACTCCGTAGCCGGCGTCGCAGCGCTCCTTGGCGGCGCGGCTGGCGATGTCGCGGGGGCAGAGGTTGCCGAATGCCGGATAGCGGCGCTCCAGATAGAAGTCGCGGTCTTCGTCGGGGATATCGGTCGGTTTCTTCTTGCCGGCGCGGATAGCCTCGGCGTCCTCTTTTTTCTTGGGCACCCAGATGCGGCCGTCATTGCGGAGCGATTCGCTCATGAGGGTGAGCTTCGACTGGTCTTCGCCGTGGACGGGGATACAGGTGGGGTGAATCTGAGTGAAAGCGAGGTTGGCAAGATAAGCGCCCTTCTTGAAGGCCTGCACGGCAGCCGAGCCGTTGCAGCCCATGGCGTTGGTGGAGAGGAAGAATGTGCGTCCGTAGCCGCCGGTGGCGAGCACTACGGCGTGGGCGGCATAGCGCTCAAGCTCGCCGGTGACGAGGTTGCGCACGATGATGCCGCGGGCGCGGCCGTCGATGATCACCACGTCGAGCATCTCGCGACGGTTGAAGGAGCGCACCTGACCCTTCTCGATCTGACGGTTGAGCGATGCATAGGCGCCAAGCAGCAGCTGCTGGCCGGTCTGGCCCTTGGCATAGAACGTACGGCTCACCTGAGCGCCGCCGAACGAACGGTTGGCCAGCAGGCCGCCGTATTCACGTGCGAAGGGTACACCCTGCTGCACGCACTGGTCGATGATGTTGTTTGACACCTCGGCCAGACGGTATACGTTGGCCTCGCGTGAGCGGAAGTCGCCGCCCTTTACGGTGTCGTAGAACAGGCGGTATACGGAGTCGCCGTCGTTCTGATAGTCTTTCGCAGCATTGATGCCTCCCTGCGCGGCGATGGAGTGCGCGCGGCGCGGGCTGTCCTGGATACAGAAGTTATATACGTTGAAACCGAGCTCGGCAAGAGTCGAGGCTGCCGATGCGCCGGCGAGGCCGGTGCCCACCACGATCACGTCGAGATTACGTTTGTTGGCGGGATTGACGAGCTTCTGATGGGCCTTGTAGTTGGTCCACTTCTCGGCTATGGGGCCCTCGGGTATCTTGGAATCGATCTGATATTCGGGGAGCTTGGAGGACTCGATGTCGGCGTAATCCTTCATTATGGGTGTAGAGTCGATCATGCCCTCTACGCTTTTGATGTCTGCCATATTTGTGACGTTGTGATGTTTATTCTGAAATTTCTGTAGCTTTCTCCCACTTGAGACCCTTGTTGCCGCAGTCGTGGTGGCCGTTGCAGTCCTTGTGCCTGTGGGTGCATTCGCCTTCACCGATGCATACGCCCTCCTGAGGAGCGGTCACGTCGGAAAACATTACGCTTGCGGCGTATTCGCGATAAGCCTCGTCAAAGGTGGTGGTGTTGGCGCGTACGGTGAACACTACGGCCTGGGCGATGAAGAGAGCCACTACGATGGAGCTCCACCAGAGGCCGATGCATTTGAGGCGCTTGATCCAGATGTCATTGTCCCATCCGCAGGTCTGGAACATCGACCAGAAGCCGTGGTTCATGTGGAACCAGAGGGCTACGAAACCGATGATGTAGACGATCGGAGTCCATACCTGGCTGAATGCGATCTGCAGGAACAGAGTGCCTGCCGCGGGAGGAACGGGAGCGCCGTCGTGGACATATTCGCAGTGGATGATCTCGGCGAGCTGCATCTTTGCCCAGAACTGGATCAGGTGGACAGCCAGGAAGGCGAGCACCACGATGCCGAGAACGAGCATGTTTTTCGACGACCACTCTACCTGAGGCTGGCGGGCATTGACCAGATAACGGTCGGCGCCGCGGGCCTTGCGGTTCTGTACGGTCAGCCAGAGCGCGTAGCAGATGTGGATGATGAAGAGCGCCGCCAGACCCATGGATGCCACCAGCGCATACCAGTTGGCACCGAGGAAAGCGCAGATCAGATCATAGGCCTGAGGCCAGAAAAGGGCCACGCCGTTCATCAGTGCGTGAAACGTAACGAATAGGATAAGGCATGCTCCGGTGATTGACATCACGAGCTTCCTACCTATAGATGAGTTGGTTAACCACATAATGAAAGTGAAATTTTAATTATTTGTTTTTTATGATGGATTTTCAGGTGTCAACCGATTGCCGGCGGCTGCCTCCAGCTTGTCGCTTCCGCCATATCCGGCTCCAGCTCTGTCGAGCAAGGCCCGGTTTTGACTTTAGTATAGAAGATGAAGTCAGTCAATGTGCAAAATTAAGCGAAATTAACCATTCCTGCAAAAATATTTGGCCAATCCTCCCAAGATTATTTGGTAACTTTGCAGAAACTAACCTCTGACAAGTATAATTCACCACATATCACATCATTTTTTCCACACAATGACACTACGCAATTTCATCGCGGTGGCGGCACTGGTCTGCGGCTCATTTGCAGCCGGAGCTTCTGTCAATGTCGTGCCGCAGCCGGTTTCGGTTGAGGAGCATAAGGGACAGTTCACTTTGACACCAAAGACTTCAATAGGCTATTCCGGCGACCTCGGGGAATATGCGGCATATCTCGACAGTGTGCTGCTGCAGTCGACAGGCTATGATCTGAGAGTGGTTCCCGGCATAGCGAAGGCTGATATCGCCCTTTCTGTCGACAGTGAGGCCATAGGAGCTCCCGAAGGCTACCGTCTGGAGGTCGGTCCTAAGCGCGTCAGTGTGGTCGGGGCCGACAAGGGAGGCCTGTTCTATGGCATACAGACTTTGCTGCAGCTGTTCCCGGAAGGCATTCATGCCGACCGTCCGCAGCGCCATGTGGAGTGGACCGCGCCATGTGTCAGCATCTACGACGCTCCCGAACGTCCCTGGCGAGGCATGATGCTTGATGTGGCCCGCTATTTCCACGATGTCGACTATGTGAAGCACTATATCGACATGATGGCCATGTATAAGCTCAACAAGCTGCAGTTCCACATGATCGACGACTCGGGATGGCGTATGGAGAGCAAGAAATATCCTCGTCTGACCGAGGTAGGAGCTTACGCCGGCAGCGGTCCCGACCGTCTGGGAGGCTATTATACGCAGGATCAGATCCGCGACATCATCGAATACGGACGTCTGCGAAACGTGGAGATTATCCCCGAGATAGAATTTCCGGCCCATATCCTTTCGGCGGTTGTCGCCTACCCGTGGCTGTCGTGCACCGGCCTGCAGCATGAGCTGCCGCGCCAGCACTTCATCAGCCGCGACCTGCTCTGCGTGGGCAAGGAGAGCTCGATGAAGTTTCTCTCGGATATCCTTGACGAGACGGTGGAACTCTTCCCGTCGAAATATATCAATATCGGTGGCGATGAGGCTGTCTACGACCGCTGGGAGAAATGCCCCGACTGCCAGGCGCTCCTCAAGCGCGAAGGGCTGTCGAAGGCTTCCGAGCTGCAGGGCTGGCTGACCGACACCGTGGCGCGCATGATGGCCGACCGCGGACGCACGGTCATCGGCTGGGAAGAGATCATCACCCGGGGCGATGTCAGCACTCCCGTGGTGGCTCTGATATGGCACAATGTGGCTGATTCCACCTTCGCTTCCGAAAAAGGACATAAGGCCATACTGACGCCTGCCACACATATGTATCTCGACTTCCCTGAAAGCTCCACGCCCGGAGAGATCAAGGCCGCCGGCTGGATGCCGCCGATCTCGCTTGAGAAAGCCTATTCGATGCCTGTCAACGACTATTCCGACAATTCTTCGGTAATCGGCGTGCAGGGTTGCCTGTGGAGCGATCAGTTTATTCACGGCACGGTGCTTCAGGAACTTCCGCAGCTCGACGAGAACCGGTCGGAGACCTATGTCGACTATCTCACCTTCCCGCGTCTGCTCGCCGTGGCCGAGGTGGCATGGGACAAGGAGAGCCGCCGCTCATGGCCCGATTTCCAGCGCCGCGTCATGACCCACTTCGCGCGTCTGGAGGCGAGGGGCGCTTCTTATCGCGTGCCTGAGCCGGTCATATCCTCGATGAAGCAGCTGCCCTCGGGTGAATGGGAATTCTCGCTTTCCCCTTCGATTCCCGGCAGCGAGATCCGCTATACCACTGACGGAACATATCCCACCGTCCACTCGACGCTTTATACCGGCGGTGCGGTCACAGCTCCGTCAAAGGCCGATTTCCATGCAATAACGGTCAACGGACGCAAGGTATCGCTCCCGACCTATTTCGCGCCTGATTATTCCCGATATGCACAATACGGCAAGATCACGGCTCAGTGGCAACCCCTGCAGGTGCAGACGGTGCCCACTCCGTGGAAGATCGACGCCACAGGCAAGATTTCGGGCAACGGATCCTATGAGGTGACTTTCATACCCGAGAAGGGGGGAGCGGTTCATTTCGGCCAGCTGCGCCTGATGAAACGCGACGAGATGCTTGCCGACGTGGCCGGCGACTATACCGTCAAGCCCGGACAGACGGCCACTTATCGTTTTGACGTGGATGCCTTCGAGGCAGGCACTCCCTTCACCATCATAGTGGAGCGCAACGGCGTGGGATCCAACGAGACCTCCGGCCTGGTATTCATCCGCAAGCTTTGAGTGATGTGCTGCCCCGGCACCGTATCGGCTGATACGTGTGCTATGTGATATAAACAACGGTTTCGCCGTGTCTGCGGAGTGGCAGACACGGCGAAACTGTATTGTGTGGTGCCCGCGACGGGTCAGTCCTGTATGTCGGGCTTGGCAGTGATGCGTCCCGGTGCTTCTTCGGAAGGATCGTCGGGCGTGGTCTCCGGCAGGTCGGCGTCGGTAGGCACTACCACGAGATCAAAGGCCAGATAACCGGTGGCGAGCTCGCAGTCGACTTCGGCGATGATCATCGACATAGACATCACGTGTTTGCCGGGGGCGAGTTCCGACGTGTCGATAGCGATGGAGAAGGGCGAGAGGTTTGTGGCTCCGAGCACCCATCCGTCCATGCCGTAAGTCACGGCCGTGATGGCGGCTTTCTTGCCTTGGCGCAGGGCGGTGCAGCTGACGGAAGTGATCTCGAACTTCTGTCCGGCCACGGCATAAAGCTTGCCGTCGGCTTTCTTGGCGCCCGTATACTCGATATTGATGTCAACGTCGGGCAGATCCTTGTCGTCGTCGCTGCAGGCGCTCATGCCCAGAAAGGGCAGAGCGGCTATCAGCATGTAGAGTATCTTCTTCATAATAGTGTGATTAAGTGTGAGGATTTATTAAGAAAGAGGATTGACTGCCGTGGATTCAGTTTCTGAACACCAGTCCGGCATCGTCGCCATCCTGATAGTCGATGACGATAGGATGGTCGCGGTCGACTTTCTGGGCCAGTATGTCCTTCGACAGCTGGTTGAGCACGAGGCGGTGGATCGCACGCTTTACCGGGCGGGCGCCGAATTCGGGGTCGTAGCCCTCCTCGGCGAGGAAGTGGAGGGCTGCGGTGGTGACTTCAAGCGTGACGCCGTTGCGGGCGAGCATTTTCTTGATGGAGTTGATCTGCAGTCCTACGATCTCCTCGATTTCGGCCTCGTTGAGCGGCGTGAACATTATGATCTCGTCGATACGGTTGAGGAATTCGGGGCGGATGGTCTGTTTCAGCATCTCGAGCACCTCGTTCTTTGTGGTCTCGATCGTCTCCGTGCGGTTCTCCGGGGTCATCTTCGAGAAATTGTCGCGGATTACATTGGAGCCCATGTTGGAGGTCATGATGATGATGGTGTTCTTGAAGTTGACAAGCCGTCCCTTGTTGTCGGTCAGACGGCCGTCGTCGAGCACCTGAAGCAGTATGTTGAACACGTCG
>CALHWU010000008.1 GCA_938039795.1 uncultured Muribaculaceae bacterium | reverse complement strand
CGGTGTTCCGCAGTTGCCCATAGGCGCGATGCGGTCGAAAGGTGTCAGTGAACTACGGCTCACCGTCACCTTTTGACGGCATAACCGCCGCCAACAATGCAGACCGCTCAGCCTCTTGCCGCTTTCATTATGTTGTAATAAGCCATTTCGAGAGTATATAATTTTGTAGTTCCATAAATTATCGCTATTTTTGCATCGTTTTAATACACTATTAAAATATAGCAAAAACAATGCAAGATATTCAACTCAACATAATCGGACAGAGGATTCAGCTCGTCAAGCGTTCCGCAGACGAGTTGAGTGGTCTTAATATGGGAGAGAAACTCTCGTATGACTTTTATGACGGCACATTCAGAGATGCCCGTCTATTGTTCGTAAAGCCAAAAGGTGCCAACCCTACGCCTCGCAAATGTGCAATCATTTCCGAACGGCTGACACAGTTGTTCGGAATGCCTGTTGTCTTTATCCTTGCTCCGGCAATGACGTATGAGCGTCAACGTCTTATGGAGAAGGATGTCTATTTTGTGATGTCTGAAAAATATGCTAATCTTCCGATGTTGGTGGCTATGGAGAAGGTATCGTCAAGGAAGATTCCCTCTCAGCTTACACCTGTGGCACAATACCTGCTTCTGTATCATCTTCAGGTAGAGAGCATCGCGGGCAAATCGACTAAAGCCATTGCATCACTGATGCCGTATTCATACGAGAGTGTATCTTTTGGCCTTACTTGCCTGTCAGATTTGGGATTATGCGTTAAGACTGCACTGGATTCCAGAAGCAAAACTGTCAGTTTCAAGCACAGTGGAAAAGAATTATGGGAGGCGGCTGGAAAGTATGTTGTCAATCCTGTTGACCGACGAATTTACTGTGATGCCTTGAACACTGAAAGGAAGTTTCCGGTCTGCGGTATTAACGCACTGGCTCATTATACCGCTCTTAACCCTGATGCGGAGCAATGGGTTATGATGACAGGCAAAGATTTCAAAGAGATGGATACTGACGGCTCGGTGGTAAACCCCAATGAGTTCGACGGCAATATAATAATTGAGATATGGAAATATCCGCCTGTATGTCGCAAAGGCGAAACTGAAATATATGTGGATAGACTGTCGCTGGCGTTATCGCTGAACCATGACGAGGATCCGAGAGTAGAGGAAGAAGTAGAACAACTGATTAAGCAAGTGAAATGGTCGGATTAGACAAATTCAAAGAGGCGTTTGCCGAATTTTCGGAAAATTATGTAATTATAGGCGGCACCGCCTGCGATATAGCCATGACCGGCACTGTAGTCAGGCCCCGTGCCACTCACGACATCGACATGATTGTTATCGTAGAGAACATGACTCCCGAATTTGGTCAAAGATTCTGGGATTTTATCAAAGAAGCCGGTTATCGTCCGGAACGACGCAAGTCAGAAGCCGGGGAGCCGACAAAATACGAACTGTATCGTTTTGTCGAAGGCAAGCCTGATTATCCTGAGATGATAGAACTTCTTTCACGACATCCCGATGTGCTTGGGGAACCTCTTGGCTTGGTTATAGAACCGCTGCCGATAGACGGAGATATATCGAGCCTTAGTGCAATCATAATGGATGATGACTTCTATCATTTCACAATAGCCAACAGTGCGCTCACAGATGGAATCAGACACGCATCTCCGATAGCCTTGATTGCGCTTAAAGCCAAAGCGTATCTGAACCTCCTTTCGGACAAAGCGCGGGGACTGCACGTGAATACACGCAATATCAAGAAACATCGCTCTGACGTAATGAAAAGCATGGTCATAGTGGAAGATGGCAATGTTTCTGCGCCTTCGTCCGTTGTGCAATGTGTAAGGGAGTTTGTTGCAGCAATCAGAAGCGATTATGATAATCTCGCTCCGGCGTTGGCTAAAGCTCTCGATGCAGAGCCTGTGCTTGTCGGGCAACTGCTCGAACAGTTGGAAATTCTATTTGTGGAGGAATAATGAAGATATAATACGCATCAGACCTGCATCTTGAATTTGCCGAGAATGCAAGTTATCTCAAACATAATCCGCTCAAAGTAGTGGGTGATATTCTTATCCTTGCCGGGGATATAGGATATTTAGGAGATCAGAACTACAGCCAACATCCTTTTTGGGACTGGGCATCCGAGAATTACAGACAGGTCATAGTTGCGATGGGCAACCATGAGTTCTACAAATATTTTGATATTACGACACTGGACAATGGATACATACATCAAATACGCCATAATGTCGCTGCGTACTATAACAGTGTCATTTCCATAGGAGACACCGACATCATAGTGTCGACTCTCTGGTCGGAAATTCCCCGGGAAGAAGCTGTTTTCACAGAGCGAGTAATATCCGATTTCCGACGTATAATGTATGGGGCGGATTTATTGACATTCGCGGATTTCAACAGAGAGCACAGGAAGTGTCTTGATTTTGTAAAATCAGCAGTAACCGCCAGCAAAGCCGGACATAAGATTGTGGTGAGCCACCATGTCCCCTCATTCAGAATGCAGTGCCCGAAGTTCAAGGACAGTAAGGCGAATGGAGCGTTCATTGTCGAATTGGAAGACTTTATAAAAGACAGTGATATAGAATATTGGATATATGGTCATTCCCATTATAATGTGGATATTAGGATTGGGAACACTCTCTGTATTTCCAATCAGCTCGGGTATGTTTTCAATAATGAGCACTTGACCTTCCGAAACGACGCTTTCATCGAAGTGTAAATGCCGAAACCGTTTATGAAATAATAAGCGTGATAGTTCCAAATCGCGTGTTTTTACACCACATTTGGAACCATTAGGGCGATATAATCAACTGTATTTACAGTTGAGTCCTCTTTCTACCCTCATTTCTACCCTCATTTCCACCCTCGTTTTACCCTCATCTGAGTCAAAGGCATATTTTACCGACATTTTTACCGACATACTACCGACATTTTACCGACATCAACTTTCGCTTTTCTCAGCTTGTCTTATGTTGGATGCTTTAGCACCATTTTTAGCACCGTTTTAGCACCATTTTTAATTTTTATCCAAAGGGCATAGGCTGGAAATCTGATCTCTCAATTAGGGGCAGACACATACTTATAGTCCCGACTCGTGACGAATTGGGACTATCGAATTCTGAAATGCAGGCTGGAAGGAAAGAAATATCAGTCCTCGCTATTCTCCGATAAATGCTCCAGGGTTGATTCTATCTGCTCGATAGATGGCAGAGAACTCTTTATCTCTTTGGGAATAAGTTTGGACAGCTCATATTGAGATATTCCAAGAGGAAGGTTATATGCCTCTAATGAATATTGAGCCTCGATGTTGTCTTTGTCCTTGCAAATCAACAATCCGATAGTAGGATTATCGTATTCCGTCTTTAGCTGATGATTGACTGCCGTAACATACAGCCCCAACTGTCCGAGGTGGGAAGCCTCGAATGAGCCCGTTTTTAATTCCACGCAGCAATACGCGTGTATGCGGGTGTTGTAAAACAGAAGGTCGATGAATATTTCTTTTTCTCCTACTTGCAGTCGATACTGTCGCCCCATATAGGCGAATCCGGTGCCTAACTCTACAAGGAATTTCGTCACGTTGGCGACAAGAGCGTCTTCCAGTTCCCGCTCGTTATAGTCCTCCGTCATCGCCAGAAAGTTGAACACGTATGGATCTTTAGTTGTCTGTTGTGTGAGATCACTTTGTGGGGCCGGAAGCGTTTTGCTGAAATTGGTGATGGCTTTCGCCTGACGCTCGTACAGGTCGGTGCCGAGGAAATTCAGTAGTACATCGCGTCCCCAGCTGTTTTCTATAACCTTGCGGACAAAGAAAAGAGCCTTTTTTGCATCCCCTTTACATTTGTCTATTATACGCTGTTGATGGAACCATGGAATTGAGCATATCTCTTTAAGCAAATCGTCTACACCCTGTAGATGATTTTGCTTCTCGAAATCGTCTACGCCCTGTAGACGATTCTCAAATAGTTGGGAATAAAGCTGATAGAAATAGTACGTGTATTTGAGGTTGGTCTCTGAAAAACCTTTTTCTCCGGGCATCTCAGACCTCAAATCATGACTAAGCGTTTTGTAGAATCCAGTGCCATAAGTGTTGGCATACTGTTTGTCGGCGATGTCGCGTCCCAGACTCCAATAGTATTCCAACAGTGTGCGGTTGGCATCTACGGAGGCTTTAAGACGGGCGGAAAGGTACCGTTGCTTGAGTTCTTTAACCCAGCTACGGTACTCTTTATTCTGAGAGAGTGTCAAATCCTGTGTCATAATACAAAATTGCGCATTATTCTTCGAATATCAGTAACCACCAACTATTTAATCAAGTAGATCAACAAGTTCTTTCTTCATATCCTCGTCGATGTCGCGGTAGCGGGCGAAGGCTTTGCTGCCTTCTTTATGACCGCTAAGGGAGCCGACGAGGTTAGGGTCTTTGACTTTCTTGTAGAGATTGCCGATGAAGGTGCGTCGGGCCAGGTGGCTGCTTGCGATTTCGTTGAGGGGGCGTTTCTCTTCCGCACCAGTCGTCGGATTGAGGACAGTCACCATACGGTCCACTCCACATACGGTGAAAAACTTCTTGATAGCCACGTTGTATTTCTGCGAACTGATGAACGGGAACAATTTCCCTTTCAAGTCATCACGCCCGGCATATTTCTCCACCAGAGCCTTAGCTCGTGCGTTGAGGGGAACACGGACGACCTGCGGACGTTCTCCTTTGGTCTTCTGCGGCATATATTCTATGGCACCGTTGATGATGCTTGCCGGGGTCATAGCCATAAGGTCGGACACACGACAACCGATTAGGCACTGAAAGATGAAGATGTCTCGCTGAGCCTCCAACGATGGATTTGCCGAAAGGTCATAGTCGGCAATCTTGTCGCGCTCTTCAAGAGTAATATAGTAAGGAGTACCATAGACCTCCGTAGTCTTACCGTTGTACTTGGCAAAAGGGTCATTTGTAGTCAATTCTTGATCCCTGCACCAGCGATAGAAAGCACGCATCAAGCCAAACAGACCGATGATTGTGTTATCACCTTTCGGATGAGGCTTTGGTTTCTTTCGACTTGAATGAGTATCTGCCGGAATTGAATTATATATTTCTGGGTATTTCTCATATATCTCATGCTCCGAACGCAAGAACTTCTCAAACTTGTTTATATCCTCTACAGTGAATTCCTCAAGTTTGATTTTGTAGCGTTTATTGCCGTTGGCTCTAACGTATAATTCGTATCGCATGAGAGCCCGCTTAAGCACGCGGAGATGCTTGATCCTCCACTGCGAGATGTTCTTCTTCTCGATATAATCTTCGAAAATCTCAAAGAAATTCGGATCCCGGGGCTTGCTTGCTCTTTTCTTTCTTTCTGGTTTGGGGTGCAGAAAAAGGTCGAGTTGCTCAGCGATGTATTCTTTTGTGAGAATATCGGCCGATGTATTTTCACAGAGCTTAATCAGAAATCGCTCAATGTCGATAACCTTGTCTTCGATCGCTCTAATTTCGGCTTTGGCATCAGCGGCCTTTGGCATCGAAAACGAGCCTTTGTTGAATCGTGTCGGCTCTATCCATAATCCTGTTTTCAGACGAGCCACGAGGCTGCGGGATACGGAAAGGCGAAGAAGCAGCTCCGCTTTTCCGGAAGGGTTTGTTCCTTTTGTGATATACCTGGTGATTGTTGCCATAGGGAGAGTAAATTATGTTTAATGCAAAATTAGTCATAAACTTTTGAATCACCAAATTTCCGTGTCAACCGATGTCAACGCCGTGTCAACCAAAGGTGAATTAAGGTGAATCAGGTTCAAGTCTAACTATAATTTGAACTGGTTTAATTCGGTTTATTATAATTGAATAACAGTGTTTTAAGCAATTTTGTTCATTGTTGACACGATAAGTCCTAATTTAATTCAATAAAATATTAATGCTCCTGTTCTGGGCACCCATAAATCCCGTAACTCATTGAAACAGTTGATGAAGATTCGTAAAGGCATGTATGTATGCTAAACAGACTCGGAGGTATTGTTTGTTTTTTTATCATCAAGCTAAGTACATGACAAAAATTTGAAGACATTGAATTTCGGATTGTAGAGCGGTCTGAAAAGTACGTTTGAGATTTCTTCCAAGCCATACTTTACCAGCGATTTGGCCCTCTTGCCATGTTTTAATATTCTGATAGCTTTTACATTCATATCCTTATGTTCTCCAACAAGATACGCCCATACCAATGCCATACAGACCATCGCCGTAAGTCGCGCGATACGGTCGATGTTGCGCAGGTGTGTGTCCTCGATGTTGAATCCGGAGGACTTCATGGCGCGAAAGCATGTCTCAATCTGCCAGCGTTGTTTGTAGGTTGTCACGGCAGCTTCAGGACAGTTGTAGCAAATCAGGATTTGCAACTCAGGCACTCCATCAGAGTTTTTCAGCATGGCACCTGCAATATAGACATATTCCCTTTTGAGAAGGAAGAGCTTGTCGTAGACACGCTCCTGCCCGAGCTTGAGCCCGTGAAACAGATGCCAAGCCCTGACATCCTCGGAGGATTTGGGATTACGCAACCAAAAATTCTGCTTGATACGCAGGTAGTATCTGATGCGTCTGTTGTTGAGATACTCGACCCATTGCTTGCCGACAAATTCTCGGTCGGCAACGAGGGAATCGATACACTTGGCGCCGAACAGCCTTATAAATCTATCAATCAGCCGTGTCCGCTCTTCCCAGTTGGAATTGCCGCGTTTATCGAGCATTGTAAAGAGCAATGGAAATGCGACACCTTTGTGTGTCACTCCAAGCATGAGGATATTGATGTTGACCTCACCGAATTTCCAGTTGGTGCGGTCAAGGCTCAGAACCAGTCCTGTCTTGACTGGCAGAAGCGCAAATATCACTTTGGCGATAATGTCGAGGTTGAGAGCATATCCGGCAAGAAATCTCTGCAGGCGGCGCAGGTTGGAATCTCGTTCAACACTCGTAGGCATCGCCGACGCTATCTTGTGCAGGCTGACGGTCTGCACAACACAAAGGGCGTGAAGAACAAACGCAAGCAATTTAATGCGAGCAAGATTCATTACCGAGCCAAGATGCTCTTGCATAATCGGGACGATTTTATTAACTTTGTCGTTGTCCCTGTGAGTTGTCGTAACTTTTATGGAAAAAGCGGTCAAACTTTTCTTTAAAGTTACTGATTTCCAGGGACTTTTTCAAGAGACAACTAATTAAAATTCAATAATATAACTGACAAAATTCTTTTTTTGTCATCTACTAAAATCATCAAGGAGCTGCAATGTTCTTTATGTGCTGCAATGTTATGGAGAATGACAGGGATCAGTTATAGACATTATGACAATAAAACCATGATATTGGTAAATGAATCCAAGATAATGTTTGAGCGGATTACGATGAAACAGCTAATTTTGTGCTTCAGGAAATTCACGATTAACGATATCACTATGAAACAAATAATAATCGCGCTGATTTTTTCAGCGATAACAACCACCAACATCATGGCACAACAGATTATCGAAAATCGCTCCCGTAGCGCAGTGAAGAAAGAAATAATTCAGACTGCCGGACGCGATGCGCTCGGCGAATTCGCGCCGGAATTCGCCCATCTAAACGACGATATCCTTTTCGGCGAGGTATGGAGCCGCAATGATCTTCTGTCGCTGCGCGACCGCAGCCTCGTGACGATTACCTCGCTTATCTCGCAGGGCATCACCGACAGTTCGCTTACCTATCATCTCCAGGAGGCTAAAAAGAATGGCATCACCCGCACGGAGATCTCCGAAATCATCACCCATATCGCTTTCTACGCCGGTTGGCCGAAAGCATGGGGCGCTTTTAGGCAGGCCAAAGAGGTGTGGGCTGATGAGACCGCGGCGTCGTCAGCTAAAGATAAATTCCAGCAGGAGATGATATTCCCCATCGGCGAGCCCAATACGGCCTATGCCCGTTATTTCATCGGCAACAGTTATCTCGCTCAGATTTCCACGGAGCAGATACCGTTTGCCAACGTCACTTTCGAGCCCCGCTGCCGCAACAACTGGCATATCCATAAGGCAGAGAAAGGCGGAGGCCGGATGCTCGTAGGCGTGGCCGGACGCGGATGGTATCAGGAGGAGGGCAAGCCGGCCGTAGAGATACTCCCCGGCACGGTCATCAACATCCCCGCCAACGTCAAGCACTGGCATGGTGCGGCCAAAGACTCGTGGTTCGCCCACCTGGCGTTTGCGGTTCCCGGCGAACAGACCGAAAACGTCTGGCTCGAACCGGTCACTGACGACCAGTACGACCTGCTGCCATAAACATGACGCCCTTATACAGTCACATTCAGGGGTCTTAGTCAGTTGGCTGAGACCCCGTTTTTTTTCGTCAGGTAGATCATGTCGGTGAGCCTTACGCCTTCCTCAATGATCGGGGCCGGATAGTTGTCGGTGAAGAATCCCGCGATACGGTGAGAGAACCGGTAGCCGCATGACTCGTAGAAGCGCAACGTGGATGGTGTCTCACCCGTGCCGAGCTGTATTGTCTTCCCGTGATGAAGACTTTCGATATGTGAGAGCATCTGCCGCCCGATGCCACGGCGCCGGAATTCCGGAGCAACTGCGAGATTCTTTACTTCGACCGTGTCGGGAGCCTCTTCGGTGACCATGCACACCGCTACGGCTTTATCGCCTATATTTCCGGCATAGAGCGTACCACGGCCGATATAGCGCGCGATCATCTTTTCCGACTCATCTCCGATGATAAGCAGATCCATGTAGAGGTGTTTCAGCTTGTCGTCTACGCGGTGTATGTTCAGCTGTTCCATAGTCTCCGGCAGATATATCTGCAAAAATACGCATATTATCCCTACCGTGCAAAGGGCTCAGCGCGAAGTCAGGATCTTCATGGCGTTTGCCATCGGTTTCGTGCTTTTGGCCAATTATCAGGTGACGTCCGACAGCTATTTCGTGCTTCCGCCCGGCGTGCCTCATGAATATGGAGCGGATTCCGAAGATCCATGGACTATTTATTGGGTGCACTACCGTGGAACGATGGCCGGCACACTGTTGCCTTCAACTCATGGGCCGGTAGAAGTGCGCCCGGGGCAGTCGAGCCGTATAGCCGACCGTATCGGGTTGTTTGAGGAGATTATGGCTACTCTGGAGCGTGGATACACTAATGAATCCCTGATATATGCATGTGCCACATTGTCGTATTTTCTTTCGACTCTACGACATATCGACAGCTACCGAGCGGCGCGTGCAGGCTGCAAAAATGGGGTCTATACCCAGGATTCGGGCAAGGTGGATGCAGTAATACGTTATATGTCGGAAAACCTCGAACGTCCTCTGAAGCTTGCCGATATGGCTGAATACGTAGGGCTTACATCGTCGTATCTGAGCCATCTCTTTACTTCACGCACCGGTCAGTCGCCGATGACGCATCTCAGACAGCTGCGCATAAGCCATGCCTGTCATCTACTTGACTTCACAGATCTGCATATCAATCAGATATGTCATAAGGTAGGGATCACCGATCAGTATTATTTCAGCAGAATTTTCACTTCGACAATGGGTGTGGCGCCTACGGAGTACCGTCGTCGGCCCAAAGGATAGTGTCAGGCGTTGTTCTTTTCAGATACGGAGAGGGTTCCCCGGCTGATTCTGATCGTTTGGGCCGAACATTAGCCGGGGCAGCGTCGTTCTAAATAAAGAAACAAATAACCATTGTTATGAAAAAGACCGGAATATTCTATGGATCCACTACAGGTGCTACTCTTGAAGTAGCCGAAATGATAGCAAAATGTCTGGGCATCAAAGAAAGCGATATCCACAATGTAGCCACCACGGCTCCATCGGCAGTAGCGCCATACGAGGTGTTGATTCTCGGCACGAGCACCTGGGGCGACGGTGAGATGCAGGATAATATGGACGATTTCTCGCGTGGGCTCGAAGTGCTTGATCTCATCGGCAAGGATATCGCTTTATTCGGATGCGGCGACGAAACCATGAACGATACTTTCTGTAATGCGGTAGGTGAGTTGTACTCACGTCTGAAAGATACGGGAGCACGCTTCATAGGCCAGGGATTCACCACGGAAGGATATGCTTTCGATCATTCCAAGGCTGTTGTCGACGGGCAATCAGTAGGGCTGCTTCTTGATAATGTCAATCATCCCGACACGGTTCAAAGTCGTATCGAGGCATGGTGCAAGACCGTAGAAGCGGAAGAATAGTCAGATTTTGACGACATTCATCCGGCAGTGACGGCAGTCAAATTCCAGTCCGAGCCTGATGTTGCCTGACTGAAGAGTAAGCCCATCCGGCCATTTCCTGCCCGCTTCGGTTTTAAGGCATCGGCCCATTTCACGCCGCAGACAGTAGCGTGTAGTCATCAACCGTGTGCCCGGAAGGACATCACCGCTTACTTCGAGAGCCATTTCCACGGATTTGGCTCCCGCTTTTTCATATACGTCAAGTGCGAGATGATTGGCTACATTATCCGATGCCGTTATTTCGGGGGATGGAAGCGGTGTCAGTCCGTGTGCTTCGATCATGCCCGGTTTTTCACGAGCATACGTAATTCTTCTCACTCGGGCAAGAGCATCGGTCGCTTCCCGGCGGAGTTGTGTCAGAGCTGCGGCCGGGATGAATATATCGCCGCATTCGTCATTGATCCCTGTAATCCGGAAGTCAGTATTTCCGGTTTTCGAAAGAAGATTTGCCCTGTGGCTCAGAGGATCGTTCTTGGCTTCCGGAAATATGCCGTCGAGCCTCACGACCGCGCTGTTATTGTCCTCATCGGTGATTTTCAAGGCTACTCCGCCCGGGATTGCAGTCAGTCTGATCGCGGCGACGATCGAACGGGAAGCCGTAGGACGGCTCATTATGTCATCCCATTGTTTGTCGGTATTCCGATAAAGAGTAGTCCCGGGCCTTATGCTGACCGGAGAAGCCGGATACAGATATTTGCTTTCAACACGGTTGAGACGAAATCCGGTATAGTGTCCGTCAGTATCGAAATAGCCGAGGCCATCGCCATTATGAAGCACGAATCCGGTCTCAGCTTCGATCATATTGCCTCGGCTCCGTCTGACAGTCGCTACCGGCTGTCCGATCCATTTAGGGGTCATCACTGCCGCCATATGCTCCTTGGGGTTGGTGCTGTGACCGAAATAACCAGTAAAACCGCGGTTGAAGCTTTTCTCCGGATCAGGGGTGAAATCAAGGCGGCTTTCGCCCGACGAAGAGCGGCACAGCGCGCCATCTGAATCTGCGATTATGCGATCAAGCGCATTACTGTAGGCTCCGACAATGTTCTTCACATAGGATGCGTCTTTCAGGCGTCCCTCTATCTTGAAGGATGTCGCTCCGGCTGAAATCAAGGAGTCAAGATCGGCAAGACGGTTGAGATCGCGGAGCGAAAGCAGATGACGCCCTTCGATGATCTTTTCACCAGAAGGACCGATCAAATCAAATGGCAGCCGGCATATTTGTGCACATTCGCCTCTGTTTGCGCTGCGTCCTTTGAGAGCCTGACTCGCCCGACAGTCGCCGCTGTAGCTGACGCATAATGCGCCATGGACGAAAACTTCCAGCGGCAAAGTCACCGAGCCGGCGATCTCCGCTATTTCATCGAATGTCAGCTCGCGCGGAAGCACAAGCCTCGTGAATCCCAGCGATTGCAGAAACCTCGCCTTGGCAGGCGTGCGTATGTCGCACTGAGTGCTTGCATGCAGAGCGATAGGGGGCAGATCGAGCCTGGTTATGCCTAAATCCTGTACGATCAGAGCGTCGACTCCGCAGTTGTAGAGCTGGCGTATCATGCGCTCCACCTCCGTCAGTTCACTATCATATACGATGGTATTGACAGTGGCGTAAATCCGAGCATCAAACCGATGGGCGAAATCCACTGCGCGCTTGATGTCCTCGAAAGAATTCGATGCTACTGAGCGGGCTCCATGACTGGGAGGTCCGATATATACGGCGTCGGCGCCATGAGTTATGGCATCAATGGCAATGTCGGCTGTACGGGCTGGGGCCAAGAGCTCAAGACGTTTTGGATAATCAGGCTGATGCATAGTCGGCGGATCTAAAAAGAGGGGAGCGCCCGGTCATGTGTGCTGTCGGGCGCTCCCGGTAAATGGGAATGTAGTATCGTATCAGAAAAGTTTCTCGGGATAAGTGCCGTCGGCATGGAGCTGAGCGAACTTCTCCACTACGCCTGGACGGTCGGCGGCATAAGTCACTCCAAACCACTTGCTGTCGGTATCGAGCACCTTGACGGTGGCCTCGCCTGATTTAATCAGTGTGTCGATAGCCAGAGGAATGAAGAACTCGCTCTTTGGTGTGTTGAGATCCTTGTCGAGGAATTTGCGGAATTCGCGTTCGCTGTAGTCGAAATAATCGGGAGTGAATCCCCAGAGATTCATCGACACGGGGGTAGTCGGTTCGAGAGTCTGCTCCACGCCGTTCTCGTCGGTAAACACTATGCGGCCATCCTTGTCATAGCTGATAGCTGTACGCTCCACTACAGATGCGAGATTGCCATCCTTGGTAGAGCAGACGCCACGGGCTACGGATCCGTTTTCGGTCATGGTATTGCCTACACGGAAACCTACCATGCAATAGTCGCCCTTGCGGTCGCGCGGACGGGAAAGCTCTTTGGCGATAACTTCAAATGCATTGCGGCCATAGAAGTCGTCGGCATTGATCACGGCGAACGGTTCCTTTATGGCGTTCTTGCCCATAAGGACTGCGTGGTTTGTTCCCCAGGGTTTCGTGCGGTCGACAGGGCATGTGTAGCCCTCGGGCAGGTCGTTGATCGACTGGAATACCACCTCCACAGGTATATGTCCCTCATACTTTGAGAGGATTTTGTCGCGGAAATCCTGTTCGAAATCCTTGCGGATGACAAACACGATCTTGCCGAATCCTGCATGGATAGCATCATAGATCGAATAGTCCATGATGGTCTCTCCGTGGGGGCCGAGACCGTCGAGCTGCTTCAGGCCACCGTAACGGCTTCCCATTCCGGCTGCAAGAACGAATAATGTCGGTTTCATTAGTGTTGAGAATTATTTGGTTTTGAATGAGAATCTTATTGTTTCGTCATATTTTTCGCCCGGACGGAGCACTGCCGACGGAAAATCAGCGTGATTCGGTGCATCGGGCATATTCTGGCACTCTATGGCTACACCGTCGTAGTCGTTGTAGGAGCGCCCGCATTTGTTGGCAGGGGAGCCGGCAAGCCAGTTGCCGGTATAAACCTGTGCGGCCGGTTGTGTAGTGCTTACCTCAAGCACTCGTCCTGATGGCTCCGACGTCAGGATTGCGACGGTCCTGAGCTCGCCTTTACGCTTCGGTCCGTCGGCTATCCAGCAGTTGTCATAGCCTTTGCCGTAATTGAGCGCCGGGAAATCGGCCTTGATGTCGCGGCCGATTTTCTTGGGAGAGGTGAAATCCATCGGAGTGCCGGCCACTGCGGCTATCTCGCCGGTGGGTATCAGGGTGTCGTCAGTTGGCAGGTAATGGCTGCAGGCGAGCTGAAGCTCATGGTCGAGGATGGATCCGGAGTTGTGGCCTTCGAGATTCCAGTAGGCGTGATTGGTAAGGTTGATTACGGTGGGAGCGTCGGTCTCGGCCTGCAGGCGCAGTGTTAGCACATTGTCATCGCTCCAGGTGTATTTTGCCTTGACTTTTAGCGTGCCCGGATAACCTTCCTCGCCGTCGGGACTGTTGCGTGTGAAAGTGACTGAGCCTTCAGCCTCGTCGGCCGTGGAGTCCCAGATGCGGTTCATAAAGCCGGTCGGTCCGCCGTGTAATGCGTTTGGCCCGTTGTTTATGGCCAAAGTATACTCTTTTCCGTCGAGTGTGAAATGTCCGCGGGCTATGCGGTTGGCGAATCGTCCTGGTATTTTGCCGGCACACGGACCATCGGCGATATAGTCGGCCGGATCGGCATAGCCGATCACCACGTCGTCGAGCTTCCCGTTGCGGTCGGGCACATCGGTCTTTACAATGCCTGCTCCGAGAGATGAGAGGGTGACGCTTGCGCCTGACTCATTGGTCAGAGTGTAGAGAGTGATCTCGCCCATGGGCGACGGGGCTGTCTGTCGGGAGATTTTCATGATTTCGTAGGTTATGGTAATGTTTCTGCAAAGTTAATGTTTCCGTCGGTTATTTCATCTTTTTGCGAGAAATATTTGCAGCCTGACGCATCAATTCATGACGCTTTCGCTCAATGAGCTGTCGCATTCACCACTCCCGAAGGAATGTTTACAAGCCTGTCGGCGATTTCGAGGCTGACGGGAATACCGTCGGTGACAGCTCCACTCCACATCTCAAGCCTCGGCATAAGTTCCCAGGCTGGGCGCGTCTGCACTCCATGATCGTTTGTATATTCCAGAAAAGCGTCGCGAGCGGATCTGTCGGGCATCAGTATTGCATTGAGCCAGTAATTCGATCGAGTGCCCTCCGGTTCGGCAATGAATTCCACCTCATTCGTCCATTTGTCTGAAAAATAATGCTTATAGGCATCAGCTGTAAGGCGTTTGTCGGCGATGAATTGTGGCAGCTGTTCGAGCTGCGCGCATCCGAGGGCGGCATTTATATTCGGCATACGGTAATTGTAGCCTACGGCATCATGAATAAACTCCCACCGGTGTGGCACTTTGGCCTGTGTAGTCAGATGTTTGGCCTTTTTAGCCATGGCTTCGTCATTGAAAAGCAGCATCCCGCCGCCGCCGGTCGTAATGGTCTTGTTGCCGTTGAAGCTCAAGGCTCCGATCGGAGCGATGGTGCCGGTGTGCTGCCCGTGATAAAGCGATCCGACGCTCTCGGCCGCGTCCTCGACAAGATTGATATGCCACCTGTCGCACACCGCTTTCAGTTCGGCGAGCCGTGCCGGATGGCCGAAAGTGTTCATCACCACTGCGGCGCTTATTCGTGCGCCGGTCAATTTGTCGCGGCAACAGCCTTTGTCGTCAATGTCAGCGTTGTCCTGCAGCCAAGCCTGCATGGCGTCAGGCGAGAGGCCCAGAGTCGAACGGTCAATGTCGATGAATACCGGAGTAGCACCGGTGTAGGCTATAGCGTTGCATGTGGCGATGAAGGTCAGGGGTTGCGTTAAAACCTCGTCGCCTTGTCTGACTCCGCTGAGCATCAGTGCCATATGGAGCGCGGCTGTCCCGTTGACGGTGACCACTGCTCCTGCCGCGCCGGTAAAACTGGCCATTTCAGCCTCGAAACGGTCGACAAATGCGCCGACGCTCGAAACGTAGGTCGTGTCGATGCACTCTTCGAGATATTTTTTTTCATTGCCACGAAATGTGGGAGCATGGAGCGCCACGGTCTCTCCGTCGGCAGCATTATAGTGTCTGCGGATAAATTGCGTTATATCGCTGAAATCTTTGTCGGTCATGACTGAATGATGAACTTTGTTGCAAATTTAGCAAAAATGGGTCGTATGGAGGATGTGTAAGTGCGTTAATTTAGTCCGGGAGAATGCAAAAAATCAGCGGAGGAATCCGATGTAGTGGAAACCTCCGCCGATTTTGTGGTCGTCGGGCAATCGCGACGCCGCATGCATGGATGCGGTGGCGTCGATTACTTTCTGATACCGAGCTCCTTCTTGGCGATGAGGGCGCGATAGCGGTTGATGTCGGTCTTGATCAGATAGTCAAGGAGACGACGGCGCTTGCCTACAAGAGCCTTAAGGGCACGAGCTGTGGTATAATCTTTGTGATTTGACTTGAGGTGCTCAGTCAAATGAGCGATACGGACCGAGAATAATGCAATCTGCGCTTCAGGCGAGCCAGTGTCAGTCTTGCTCTTACCGTATTTCTCAAAGATTTCCGCTTTTTCTTCAGAATTCAAATGCATTCTTTGGAATTTTTAGGGGTTTATGATGAAATGATTAATGCTTTGCCTGTCGCTTTTAAGTTTCAGGCCCACAAAGGTAGTATTTATTTTTCAATCCACCAAACATTTGGAGGAGATGTCAAAAATCAACTTATGAAATTACTTTCAGGAAATCGCTTTCAGAAACAATGTCGCGGGAGTCGCCTTTGACATTATTTCAATCCATATCCTTTGCGTCGGCCGGATTGCGGTAATGGATCTTGTGCTCGATGTATTCCTGTGTGGCGATGAGAGTGGGCTTGGGAAGCTTCTCGTAGTAGCGTGAAATCTCTATCTGTTCGCGATTTTCTGAAATCTCTTCCAGATTATCGTTGAGCGAAGCGAATTCCTGAAGCTTTTTCTCGAGATCGTGTTTCATTTCGTCGGCGATCTGATTTGACCGCTTGGCGATGATGCACACTGTCTCATAAATATTGCCGGTCTCCTCCGAAAGGTCTACAAGATCACGGGTGACGGTGTTCAATGGAGCGTTGGTCTTCTTATAATCCATTTTGTTGGCTATGTTATAACAGTTCTTTTTTATTGCTTGATGTGGCAGAGGAGCGCTTATGATCACTCGCCGACGTGGCGTCGCGATATCTTCAATATGTTGTCGGCCTCCTCTTTGTTGGGGCTGTCGGGGTAGTTGTTGACAAATGAATAATACTCGTCAATTACTTCCCGGAACCTGTCGGCCTTTTTTTCCTCCACGCTCTGCACGGCTTCCTGAAACTTAGCTTTCAGTATCACCATCTCCAGATCCTCCTTGTATCGGGAATAGGGGTATGTCTTGATGGCGTTGCGGGCTGTTATTATGGCTGACTCGTAGTTGTTGCCCATATAATTGCCGAGATTGTAATAAAGCTGGGCGTTCTGAAGCTCTTTGAGCGTCAGTTTGTCCTGCATCTCGAATATGGCGTTCTGTGCTATGCTGACTTTATCGGATCTCGGGAAATAATCGAGAAATCCCTGAAGCTCCTCGATACCTTTCATTGTGTCACTCTGGTCGAGCTGTGGCTCGGGTGAATCAAGATAATAACCGTAGCCGCAGTAGAAACGGGCCAGCTCGGTGTATTTTCCGCGCGGATACCGCGAGTAGTAATTTTTGAAATATACGCCCGACGAAGCGTAATCCTTGTTTTCGTAGTTGCTCAATGCGAGAAGATACAGCGCATCCTCTGCTTTTTCCTGGCCTCTGAACTGATCGACGATGTCGGACAGCACGGTGGAAGCCTGCACATACTTCTTCTGCTCGAATGCGCGCTTGGCAAATTCGAGCTTCAGATTCGGGTCTGTGCTTTTGAGGACCTTGTTGTATTCTCCGCATGAAGTCAGCGCCAGCGCTGACAGCAGTATTATGAGGTATTTGCGCATTATGCCTTCTTGCTTGGTTGAAATTTCGGCCACAAAGTTACATCTTTTTATCGAAAATCTCTCAATAATTTGAGTCAATTCCGTTGTAAATTGTTAACTTTGCCATGTATTTACTCCATCCGGTATGTTCCAGAGGTTCATCCGGCAGTCGATTAGAATCGTGAAAACTACAAATAAACCGAAATTTAAGTGGCGCCCGGGTGTTTTTGCCACTCATTTAATGTTTAACATCGCAATGATGGCACTTGCAGCCGTCGTGGTGATATGGCTGTTGCTTACATGGCTTGACGTATGGACCGATCATGGCCATTATGTAGAAGTGCCTCAGGTCAAGGGCATGACTTACGCCGGTGCGGTCGGCAATCTTGAGAACAATGGATTTGAGGCTGTGCTGAGCGACTCGATTTATGATGAAAAGACGCGTCCGGGTACGGTCGTGGAGCAGAATCCTAAGCAGGGTACGAAGGTGAAAGCAGGCCGAACGGTTTATCTTACCATTACAGCGTTTTCGCCTAAGAGCGTAAGTTTGCCGTCGCTTACCGATGTGTCGTTGCGTCAGGCACGGTCTATACTCGAAGGACTCGGTTTCCGCAATATTTACGTCGAATACGTTCCGTCTGAGTTCAAGGATCTGGTAGTATCGGTCAGGAGCGACGGACGGCAGCTGAGTGCCGGAGCGAGACTGCCCGTGACTTCGTCAATAATCCTCAGTGTCGGCGAGGGCGTGTCGGATGACACAGCCACGTCGGAAGAAGTGGATTCATTAGCTTTATGATTCATGCAGCCCGACGATTTCGACGATTTGGAGCTTGATGCGGCGGGATCTGTCCCGGACGACGGGCGGGAACTGTTCGAGCATTTCAGATTCGTTGCCGACAAGGGGCAGCAATTGCTCCGGGTAGATAAGTTTCTTGTAACGAGAATTGAAAAATCATCGCGCAACCGTATCCAGCAGGCAGCCGATGCCGGATGTATACTGGTCAACGGACGTGCGGTGAAAAGCAACTACCGTGTGAAGCCGCTCGATGTGGTGACGGTTGTCATGGATCGCCCTCGGTATGAGCTTGAGATAATTCCGGAAAACATCCCTATTAATATTGTATATGAGGATGGAGCTGTGCTGGTGGTCGACAAGCCGGCAGGAATGGTCGTACACCCCGGACATGGCAATTACAGCGGCACGCTTGTGAACGCTCTCGCATGGCATTTCAAGGATAATCCCGATTATGACGCTGATGATCCGCGTATGGGTCTGGTGCATCGTATCGACAAGGATACTTCCGGACTTCTTGTGGTAGCGAAAACTCCTGATGCCAAAACGGATCTCGGACGACAGTTTTTTGAAAAGACGACTAAGCGCGAATATGTGGCCGTCGTATGGGGATGTCCGGATCCTCAGGTCGGCACGATAGTCGGCAATATCGGCAGATCGTTGTCCGACCGACTGCGGATGGATGTGTTTCCTGAAGGCAGCGAATATGGGCGCCATGCGGTGACGCATTACGAAACGATGGAGAAGCTTGGACCGGTCAGTGTGGTGAAATGCGTTCTGGAGACCGGACGGACTCATCAGATACGCGCCCATATGCGTCATATCGGACACCCGTTGTTCAGCGATGCGCGTTATGGCGGCGATCAGATATTGCGTGGCGAGCGCACGGCTTCCTACAGGAAGTTTGTCGACAACTGCGCGGCGCTCTGTCCCCGCCAGGCTCTGCATGCCCGTACGCTTGGATTCGTGCATCCTGTTACGCGTAAAGAGATGTTTTTTACGTCGCCGGTCCCGGATGATATGCGACAAATGATTGAAAAATGGCGCGGAAGAGATGCTCAAATGAATAAAAATTTGTAACTTTGACTCCAAATGGTGCCGCACAGGCTTGCGGCCGCAAATTAAGGATATGGACAATCTACACGATTTCAAAGCGATAGCCCCTTTCGACGATTCGCAGTTTGGCGAAAAGATGTCACTTCTTGTTGAGGAACCCGGTTTTGAACATGCCGTAAGGTACGTGATGCCTGAGGTCGATTTCTCCGATTTTGTCAAGAAATTGCTTGCCATTCCCGACAAGGAGGCTTTTCAGTCTAAAATCATGTGGCCGTTTCTCGAGATGCTGGCTAAAAAGACTACGGCAGGCATAAGCGTCGGCGGCATATGTAATATCGATACCGACCGGTCATTCACATTTATTTCGAATCATCGCGATATAGTGCTTGACGCTTCGTTTCTGAATCTTTGCTTCCTGCGCGCCGGCCTGCCTACTTCGGAAGTCGCTATCGGCGACAATCTCCTCATTTATGACTGGATAACTGATCTTGTGAAGCTCAACAAAAGTTTTGTGGTGCGTCGCAATCTGAAACTGACAAAAGCTCTGGAAGCTGCCAAAGAATTGTCGGCCTATATACATTATGCCATAAATTCGAAACACGAAAGCATCTGGATAGCGCAGCGTGAAGGCCGCGCGAAAGATTCCAATGACCTGACGCAGGAGAGCCTTGTAAAGATGATGGCTCTGGCCGGAGGCGGGTCGCTCGTCGACAACATAGCCGAAATCAATCTTGTGCCGGTGTCGATCTCATATGAGTTTGATCCCAACGACGGCCTCAAGGCTAAGGAATTCCTGATGAGACGCAATGATCCTGATTTTAAGAAATCGCAGCATGACGATCTTTTGAGCATGGAGACTGGTATGCTGGAGTTCAAGGGACGCGTGCATTTTGAAATAGGACGGTGTATAACTGATGAAGTGCGTGCCATACCGCCCGAGACTGACCGGGTGGATGCTGTGCGCAGGATTTGTGCCATCATTGATCGTTCCATTCATTCCGGCTACAAGATATATCCGATCAATTATGTGGCTGCCGACCTGCTGGAGGGTTCCTCGGCATACATCGACCATTATACTTCAGCCGATGTAGCTGATCTGGAGAATCATATAGAGGAAAAGATCGATTCGACAGAAATAGCCATCCTTTCGGCCGACGATCGTGCATATATGCGTCAGATGATGCTGACAATGTATGCCAATCCGTTGAAAAACAAAACGATGGTTGCGGAGATCTGATGCGCTGACAATCTATTCCGCCTGATAAGATGAGAATCCCATTGTCATTCCTTATCGTTGTCATTGCTTTCAGCCTTCTGGTCGACGGTTATATATATCTTGTCGCCCGAAGGCGTTGTGTCTCTCCGATCCCGTCACGGCTGCAGCTTGTGTCGGCGCTGGTGCTTTATGTGGTGCTGATCGTAGGCGTCAGCATGCCGAGGCGATCGGGCGGCGACGCATCGCTGATAGCGATAATGTGGGTGCTGTTCGGATATATGACTTTCCTTGTGCCCAAGATTGTGTTCACGGCCATGGATATAATAGCGTCATTGCCGAAATTATGGCATTCTCGACGCTGGAGATGGCTGTCGGTTGCGGGAGGTGTCATTGCGCTGGCTGCATTTCTGGCAATGTGGTGGGGCGCTCTGGTCAATCGTTTTCGAATTGATGTCAATGAGGTAGATGTCACCTTTTCGCGGCTTCCCGTGTCATTCAATGGGCTGAGAATCCTTCAGATTTCCGACCTTCATGTCGGCACGTATGGCGAGGATGATTCTTTCATCCGTCGATTGGTCTCAGAGATCAATGCTTTGCATCCCGATGTCGTGATGTTTACAGGGGATATCGTTAATCGACATTCGTCAGAATTAATTCCTTTCATGAATGCTCTTTCGGGTATAGATGCTCCTTATGGGGTCTATTCGATTCTGGGCAATCATGATTATGGCGACTATTCCGACTGGCCATCCGAGGAAGCCAAAAGTGCGGACCTGGAGCAATTGTGTCGCATGCAGTCGGATATGGGATGGAAGTTGCTTCGCAATCAGACCGACTATCTTCGCCGCGGATCTGACTCACTGGCGATAGTAGGGGTGGAGAATATCGGTGATCCACCATTTCGAATATACGGATCGCTTGAATCTGCTTATCCTGAGACGGGCGATTCCGTCAGCAAGATATTGCTGTCGCATAATCCGGCCCACTGGACCGATTCGATAGCCGGACGTGAAAATGTCAATATAGGACTGACCCTTAGCGGTCATACGCATGCGATGCAGATAGAGGTCGGTGGCATCTCGCCGGCTTCGCTTAGATATCCTACATGGGGAGGGTTGTATCGCGACAAGTCAGGCAGTCATGCTCTGTATGTCAACATAGGTGCTGGAACTGTAGGAATGCCTATGAGACTCGGGGCCACTCCTGAAATCACACTGTTAACTCTAAAAGCGATGCCTTAGGCAAAGCCAATCTCAAGATAACCACTTTCATTCAATACTGTCATGCCGCTCGATATAGCTGAAATTATTGGAAAACGTCTAAATTTGTCCCGTAAACAGGTAGCTTCCGCTTTAAGGCTTCTTGAAGATGGTGCTACAATACCATTTATCGCCCGTTACCGTAAGGAAGCCACTGGGTCGCTCGACGAAGTAGCGCTCAATAATATCAAGAGCCAGGCCGAAGAGCTTGAAGAACTTGAAAAGCGGAAGGAGTTTGTTGCTGATGCTATAGAGAAAAGTGGCGGTATGACTCAGGATCTGATGATCAGGCTTGCTTCTTCGCTTGATCCGGCTGAAGTGGAAGATATTTATCTTCCATATAAGCCGCGGCGCCGTACGAGAGCCGAAGCTGCGCGGCAACTGGGTCTCGAACCCCTTGCCAAGCAGATAATGAGTCAGAAAGTGGATAATGTAGCTTCCCTTGCGAAAAAATATATCGGTAACGAAGTGCCGGAGGTAGAGTCGGCCTTGGCAGGGGCCTCGGATATCATTGCTGAATGGGTGAGCGAGAACGAAAAGGCCAGAAATCTTGTCAGGCAGCGTTTCGCACGCAATGCCACGGTCGATTCAAGGGTGATCCGCGGCAAAGAGGATGAAGCCGTAAATTATCAGAATTATTTTAGCTTTACAAAATCTTTGCGGCTGTGCGGTTCGCACAATTATCTTGCCATGCGGAGAGGAGAGGAAGAGGGACTGCTGCGAGTGTCGATCACTATTGACGATGACGAGATCACCGAGCGCCTCTACAGGCTTTTCATTAAGTCGTTTTGCACCCCTTCGGCAGCAGAGATAATGCGTCATGCCATATCCGACGGATATCGGCGATTGCTTAAACCGGCAATTGAAAACGAAGTGGCCGCGCTGACAAAAAAACGTGCTGACGATGCTGCGATATCAATTTTCGCGGAAAACGTGCGTCATCTTCTTATGGAGCCCCCGCTCGGACGTAAGAGAGTCATGGGCATTGATCCGGGATTCAAGAGCGGCTGCAAGGTGGCGTGTATTGACGAGCAGGGAACGCTTCTTGCCACTGAGACGATATATCCGTGCGCGCCTGTCGGCGACGTATACCGCGCGGCCGATACATTATGTATGTTGGTCGGACGCCTCGGCATTGATGTGATAGCCGTGGGAGACGGCACGGCATCCCGCGAGACAATGGGATTTCTGGCCGACATCACTTTCCCGCGCAGTGTGTCGATACAGACCGTCAGCGAGCGTGGTGCGAGTGTCTATTCGGCATCGGATTGCGCCCGACGTGAGTTTCCCGGTCTTGACGTGACTCTACGTGGCGCAGTGTCCATAGCCCGTCGGTTGCTCGATCCGTTGGCGGAATTGGTGAAGATCGATCCAAAATCCATAGGAGTGGGGCAGTATCAGCATGATGTCAATCAGGCCGGTCTTAAGCGGGCTCTTGATTTTACGGTCGAGAGTTGCGTTAATGCGGTAGGTGTCGACGTCAATACGGCTTCGCCGGAACTTCTTGCACAGGTGTCAGGTATAGGCAACGCCTTATCCAACTATATAGTGGATTACCGTAATGCAAACGGACAGTTCCGCAATCGCGAGCAACTGCTCGAAGTTCCGCGAATGGGCAAGAAAGCTTATGAACAGTGTGCGGCTTTTCTCCGTATCAATGGTGGAGACAATCCGCTGGATTCCACAGGCGTGCATCCTGAAAGCTATGGCATTGTCGCCCGCATGGCTTCTGATGCCGGAGTGAGTGTCGGAGAACTGATAAGAAACAAAGCGAAACTTGAGAACATTGATGTCGAACTGTATGCAGACAAGAATATCGGACTGCCTACATTGCGCGACATAATCGGCGAACTTGAGAAGCCTGCCCGAGATCCGCGTGTCAAGGAGCCGGAGCCCGTAATGTACAGCAAGGATGTCGCGGAGATAGCCGATCTGCATATAGGGCAGGAAATTACCGGGCGCGTCACGAATCTGACAGCATTCGGGGCGTTTGTCGATATAGGTCTGAAAGTGAATGGCCTGGTTCACATATCCCAGCTGTCTGATCGGTTTGTCTCTAACCCTGCTGAATATCTGAGGGTAGGGCAGTCGGTCAAGGTCAAAGTGATTGATGTGGATGCACCTCGCGGACGCGTGGCGCTTACGATGAAAGGCGTCGTCCAATGACTAAGGATCACAAAGCGGTCATTTCGCTCGGAAGCAATATCGACGGATCGGTCGGCATTATAAGGGAAACCATCTCAAGGCTTTGCGAAATTGGAGACCAGATAGTCGTATCCGAGCTTTATCAGACGCCTGATATCAGCGGGAGTGGGGTGATGTATCTCAACGCAGTGCTCAAAGGCCGTTTCGCGTTGGGAGTCGAAGAGCTGCAGAGAAAATGCAAGGAAATGGAATCGTCACTCGGTCGCCGACCTACAGGAGTCTCAGGAGAAGTCGCCATAGATATAGACGTTGTGATATTCGACGGGGTGGTGGTTCGTCCTGTCGATTATGGACGCTATTACTTTACAATCGGAATGGACTACCTGAAAAACGGGAGAGTGCTGTAGCGCGTCCACAAGAAACCGGGCACAGATAGATTAAAATTCATCAGGCCGTTCCCATGATTGAGAACGGCCTGATGATTAAAAGTTTGACATTCTTCCTCTGAAGAGAGGAGAAGCGTCTGTGACAGTTCGGTTTATGCCTCTGCCGGAGCCACATTGATGAACTTGCGGCCCTCTTTGCCTTGGGTAAACACCACAACGCCATCAATCAGAGCGTAGAGGGTATGGTCTTTGCCGATACCGACGTTTTCACCGGGATGGTGAACCGTTCCACGCTGACGCTTGATGATATTGCCCGCCTTGCAGTGCTGACCACCGAAAATCTTCACGCCGAGTCGTTTGCTCTCTGACTCGCGGCCGTTCTTCGAACTACCTACACCTTTTTTATGTGCCATGATTACTGATTTTGTTTAACGGGTTAAGCTACTACTTCTTTCACTAACACTTTAGTGAAGCACTGACGGTGACCGTTCTTGCGACGATAGCCCTTGCGGCGTTTCTTCTTGAAAACGATAACCTTGTCGCCCTTCACGAGGGGGGTGAGAATTTCACACACCACTTTGGCACCCTCTACTGTGGGAGCACCAACTTTGACCGTACCGTCGGCTTCAGCGAGGAGCACACGGTCAAACTCGACCTTTTCTCCTTCTTTGGCAGCTTCGCCGAGATAGTGGACATACAGGAATTTCTCGGCCTCAGCCTTGAACTGCTGTCCCTGAATTTCTACGATTGCGTACATCTGTTGTTTGTTATATATAATACGGTTAGCTCCTTGGGCGAGACTATGTCACTATACTATGAAACATCTGCTTTTTGAGCCCTTTGGATTGATTCGGGTGCAAAGGTAATGATTTTTCTTATATCTGCCAAGCAATCACCTGTTTTTGTATGTAAATAATGATGTTGTTGGGGCATAAAGAAAAATCCATTTGAAATTTCACCTCTAAAGGCTTGCATATTCTAAAAACTATTCATAACTTTGCATCGCTTTTGAAAACAAGGGCACTGATTCGCTAGCTCAGCTGGTAGAGCACAACACTTTTAATGTTGGGGTCCTGGGT
>CALHWU010000007.1 GCA_938039795.1 uncultured Muribaculaceae bacterium | reverse complement strand
TACGGCCAGCGACGGATCGAATCCCTGAGGTGTGAATCCCATGGAGGGATGCGTGGCGCCCCATATGGTCACCGTAGGCACGCCAGCCAGAGCGGCCAGATGCATGTTGCCGGAGTCCATGGCTACCATGGCGTCGAGGCGGCTCATCAGCGCCATCTCCACGGCGAAGCCGTAGCGGCGCTCGGCCACATTGGTCACCCTTGGCAATTCCTCTGCCCATTGGCCGAGAATCCGCTTCTCCTCCTCTCCGCCGCCGAAAAGAAAGATTCTCACTGACGGATCCTCCGACAGCCGCTCCACTACCTCTCTCATCCTCTCCGGAGGATATATCTTGGCCCTGTGGGCTGCGAATGGAGCTATGCCTATCCAGCACTCGCCGGGGGCTTTGGGAGGAGTGATCTCCGCGAATGCCGAGGGATCGGCTCCTCCGGCAAAAAATCGCGCGGGTCTGCCGCTCAGTTTCAGGCCGAGCCCCTCGAATACGCGTCGGTAACGGCTGTCGGTCGAGGCTATCGGAGCCGGGCTATCGGAGCCGTCGCCGACCAGGCGCGCTTTTTCGCGGCGTCCCTTGCGGATGCGGCTCACTTTTATGCCGTGGAAGCGGCAGAAGAGGTCGGCCAGACGGGTGCGGAGCACGTCGTGCAGGTCGGCCATCTCCGTGAAGCGGTAGTCGCGGTGCAGGCGGCGCAGAAGCCGCAGCATGCCGCGCGTGCCGCTGTATTCAGTCTTCATGTCCGCTCCGACCACCGTAAGGTTTGCGGGCGAGTCGAGCAGCAGCCGAGCCGTAGGGGCTTTGGTCAGAAATATGAAACGCACGTCGGGATTTGACCGGCAGGCATCGTAGAGCGGCCCAATAGCCATGGCCACGTCGCCCATGGCCGAGAAACGCACCACGAGCACGCAACGGCTTCCTGACGCGTCATTTTGCGGCATACAGCACCGGATTGGTCGACGGGTCGTTGTACATCTTCATCTGGCGATAGACCTTCATGTATTTGCGTCCGGCGGCTATGTCGTCGAGCAGCCGGTCGATGGCCTGCGTCAGATCCTCGCGCTGTGTCAGCAGCACGTCGAGTTTCGCGCGGCACTTCGCCAGATGTTCAGCCGAAGCATCGGCGCGTTCCGTCTCGGCCCGCATGTGGTAGATCTTCAGAGCGAGTATCGACAGGCGGTCGATGGCCCAGGCCGGGCTCTCGGTGTTGATCGACGCATCGGGGAGCGGCTTCACTCCTGCATATTTTTCGAGAAAATATGTGTCGATCTCCTCCACCATGTCGGTGCGCTCCTGGTTGGAGCGGTCGATGCGGCGTTTGAGCGCAAGAGCCTCCACCGGGTCGATCTCAGGGTCGCGGATTATGTCCTCCAGATGCCACTGCACGGCGTCGATCCAGTTTTTGGCGAAGAGCGTATGCTCCGCTTCGTGTTCGGCATATGGATTCTGTGGCTTGAAGTCCACATCGTCGGTGAGATGGTAGAGCGCTACCGTTTCATCGAATATTCGGTTGCACTGCTGGGCGAAAGTCATGTTCATGTCTGAATGATCGCTATCGTATATGGTTTATAAAACACAAATGTAGTGAAATTCCTGCAATCTGCCCCCATCTTCCCCAAAAATTCCCCAAAACCGACTGAAGCTGTTGTAATACTTTATGATTGTGCGAGTGAAAATAACGTAATGTCTTCTTGCATACACAAGTGGAATGCACGGATGTAAAGCGGTACTTCGCTTAAACTTCGCTTAAATTTTGCTTTAACAGGATAGAGAAAATTCAGTCATTTGAAATGTAACACAGTTGATATTAGTGAGTTATGCTTTTAGTCGGATGTGGATGTTCACTTAAATCTCACATTTGTTCGCTTAAATCATACATTATTTCACTTAGATGAAAAAGGTCGTTTTAGGTATGTGAGAAAACAATGATTATTGCGCTAAATGCCAAAACTTGTTTTCCCCTACAAAAATCTTTCCTTCTACTCTTAGGCTGGTAAGTAAATTCCCGACTTTATTCCTTTTTTGAATAGCTGATAGCCTTCCGGGAAGTTTTGGTATCAGCAGTTTTTCGAAGTCTGCGCGTCGAAGTTTACCATGCTCCTTCAATGCTCTGAGTATAAGATCACGATACCATTGGTCATCAAAACCGGAAAGGTCAGTATATTCAGCTTCTTGATGAGTTATGCCTGCAACTTTACGGGAAATGATAACATTGGGACTTCTACCCTCTACGAGTTTTTGCTCGCGAAGCTTTTTCAAAGCGTCTTTGGTTAACGGTTTGCCTCTCTGAACTCTATCAAGCAGTACTACAGTCTGCAAATCAAGAGATCCATTCTCCATGAGAGTTTCTGAATACTCCCTGTTTATCACTTGTCCCGGAATTTCCAATATAACATGCGATTCGGAAGAATTATCGTAATCAGGCATCGGCAGAAACCGTTCCCGCTGATGTTGATACATTTCATGGATGCCGAATCCCTGACTGTCAACCATTTTTAGATTGACCATTGCATTAGCCAGGAATTGATTACGGTATCGTTTAGGTGTGGTTTTGCCTTCAACATAGTCTTCGTATTCTCCATCATAGAAAGCGCCTGCATTGGTGAATACCAGTCTATCAGCATATTCATTCACAATGATTCGCTCATTCATAGCGTAATCCTGGTGCATGATACAGTTATGAAGAGCCTCAAGAATACTCCGGTTATCATACTTCCAGACTTCCGCAGGAAGCAACGCATTATTGGGGAAAATCTTGAACTGATAGTTTCTAACCGCTTTTCTGACGTTGACAGCTGAAAGCAGAAACGGGGGATGAAATATAGTGGCAGCACGTTCTTCACCGGTATCAAGCCTCCATACTATTTGAGCAATATGGTTCAGATTGTGGGCTGATTCTTCTTTTCCAAGAAGCAACAGTGCCGTGCGTGTAATTTTTCCGTTGATGGTGACTTTTGCATGATCAAGAAACTCCGAGATACTCCATTTTTCTTTTGCATCAGCAGCCCTATGCGGAAATCTTTGGCAATATCCTTCAAGAGCCTGGGCGATTGCTTCGGGATCGAGGTCGTTAATAGTTGCAGACTCAACAATCTCAGCACTCCAGTCGTTGCGTGCATTGTAAATCTGACGTATCCAGTCTGGATAGTTCTTTAGTTCGGTCTTGCAGCTATCTACTCTCACATAAGCCTTACCCATAAAGTATGTCGGTTCCTCTTTTGCAGCCGGAATTATGAATGCGACAACCCGGTTGCCGTTGTTGGCGGTAAATGACTGAATCTGGAAATTGATTTTAGGATTTATGTATTGCCTAAGCCCCATTTCAAGGTGTTGATTGGGGTTCTTGTTCGATTTATCTAATTTGAATGATGCCTTTTGTGTAGCTGGATTAAAAGTGGTACCAACTATTTCAAGTGTGGCATCATTTACACCAAAAAACAGATAGCCATTTTCTTGATTATCCAATGTCGCACCATTGGATAGTGCAGAAATGTATTCGCCTAATGAGTTGGTATCTTGATAATTGCTCTTAAACTCTAGATGGCGCGTTTCTCGATTGTTTTTGACTATCAGTTCATCTAAAAGATTGGCAAGTTCTATATCAGTCATTTTCTATTTCCTATTGTGATTGTTGCATATGAAGCAAAATTAGTGAATATTTCAGAAAAAGCTAAGTAATCATATAAGAATATTTTGCTGATACATTCAATGATTTAATAATCTGTTCATCCATATATTAGTTGTTTTGTTGTGTCGAGTTCTTTGCGGAAATACGGATTTTTCACCGCGGTTTCATCCACAAGATCAACTTTGCGGCCGAGCAGCGTCTGGAGCTCATCAATAAAGTCGAAGAATGTGACAAAAAGATCTGATATCTGATCGTAATGGAAAACTACGGAGAAATCCACATCGCTG
>CALHWU010000006.1 GCA_938039795.1 uncultured Muribaculaceae bacterium | reverse complement strand
TCGGGGGTGGTAGCGTCGGTCAGATCATCGCAGATCTCGACATCAGGGCGCCGTCGGCTGTCGTAGGCATCGCCCATGCGCCGTCGAGGCATCACTATGACGCGTCTGAAACGTGTGGCCAATGCGTCGATCTCCGGCCTGACGAGTACGCTTTCAGGATGCCCGCAATACGGATAGGCATCGGTTAATACCACTATGGTGGCCTCTGAATAGGGATGAGTCATGGTCGGTGTGTCGGATCGCTGAGGCTGCATGCGGTTGATTTAATATTATCAGGCGAAATGTATGAGCATGATCGAGGATATGACCATATATATCAGCATTCCGATAATGTCGTTGGTGATGGATATGAAAGGGCCGGTGGCCAGTGCAGGATCTACCTTGAACTTTTCGAGAGTCAGAGGTACGAAAGTGCCGAACACAGATGCGAAGATCACTACCGACATAAGCGATAGCGATACGGCCAGTGTGGTGGAATAATGGCCCGGGCCAAGCTTCATGATGTTGTAGACCAATACCATAAGCGAGATGATAAGGCCGTTGATGAGGCCGACGCCGAGCTCTTTGAGCAGCTGGCGCCCCGATTTGCGCAGATCGAGCGAGCCGTTGGCCAGGCCCTGTACCACGATGGCCGACGACTGTGTGCCGACATTTCCGCCGGTGCCTCCGATGAGGGGGATAAACAGCGCAAGCGTCGGATCAACCGACAGACCCTCCTCGAAGTGGCCGAGGATAAGCGAGTTGCCGATGCCGCCGAGCATGCCGATCAGAAGCCAGGGGAGGCGAGCCTTGGTCTGGGTGAAGATGGTGTCGGATGTCTCTACATCGCTCGACAGACCTGATGCCAGCTGATAGTCGCGTTCGGTCGATTCGCGCACCTGGTCCATCACGTCGTCGACCGTGATCCGGCCCACGAGCCTTCCGATGGAGTCGACCACAGGCATTGCCACGAGGTCGTATTTCTCGAAGTCGATAGCCACGTCGTCGATCGGCGTATCGGTCTTTACCGACGCCGGGTTTTCCTCCATGACATGGCGTATTTTCGATACCGACGGGTGGGTGATGAGCGTTTTCAGGGGGAGAATGCCACGCAGGCGGTAGTCGTTGTCGACCACATAGACGTTGTAGATTACGTCCATATCCTCGGCCTGCATGCGCATCTGCTTGATGCATTCAGGCATGCTCCAGTTTTCGTTGACCACGATCATCTCCGTGCCCATGAGGCCGCCGGCGGTGTCCTCGTCGTATTTCAGCAGGTCGATGATGTCGCCTGCCTGCTCCACGTCGTCGATATGCGAGAGGATCTTGTCGCGGTCCTCCTCGTCGAGTTCCTGAATGATGTCGACGGCGTCGTCGGTATCGAGGTTTTCGATAAACTGCTTGGCGATCTCTTCGGCTGGCATCTCGCTGAGGAGCTTGCGGCGGTCGTCTTCGTCGAGCTCCATGAGCACGTCGGCCGCTATCTCGTCGTCGAGCAGCTTGTAGAGGAATTCCTCCTCTTCCAGATCGAGCTGCTGGTAGAGCTCGGCTATGTCGGCGGGATGCAGGTCAGCCAGCTCCTTGCGGGCCGCCTCCTCATCGCGCTCCGCGATTATCTGGCGGATGTGTTCGAGATATTCGGGTGTGTATTCTTTCATTGTCTGGCAGGGCGGAGTGAGGCTATGAAGTTGGTCAGTTCCACGAAGTCGGCCACAGTCAGCTGCTCGGGCCGCATCTGGCCCAGCGGCAGGCAGTCAGGCGTCTGGGCCGAAGGCAGAAGCCCTCGCAGGGAGTTGCGGAGGGTCTTGCGGCGCTGACTGAAGGCTGTTTTCACGACTGTCTTGAACAACCGCTCGTCACACCCCAGATCAGTGATGCTGTTGCGTCGCATCCGTATCACTCCGCTCTGCACTTTGGGAGGCGGATTGAACACTCCCGGCTCTACGGTGAAAAGGTATTCCACGTCATACCAGGCCTGGAGCAGCACGCTGAGTATGCCGCGGGTCTTTGTCCCCGCGGGCGCTGCAAGCCTTTCGGCAACCTCCCGCTGGAGCATCCCCGAGCAGCATTTCACCTGGTCGCGGTATTCGAGCACATGGAAGAATATCTGCGATGAGATATTGTAGGGATAATTGCCGATCACACAGAACGGCTGCCCGTCGCCGTAGACCTTTGCGAGGTCGAGGCGGAGAAAGTCGCAGTCGATTATGCGGCCGTCGAGATCCGGGAAGTTGCGGCGCAGATATTCCACGCTCTCGCCGTCGATCTCCGTAACCCTTACATCGTGGCCTCCGGCTATCAGATACTGGGTGAGCACCCCCATGCCGGGCCCGACTTCCATCACCGGCAACCCTTTGTAATCGTCGAGTGTGGCGGCGATGCGCCGGGCTATGTCGAGGTCGGTCAGGAAGTGCTGTCCGAGGGCTTTCTTGGGTTTTACTTGCTGGGCCATAGGTAGTGCGGTTTGCTTCTGCAAAAATAATAATTATTTGTGTAATAATCGAAATAATTCTGATCATCGCTTCCGGCGGCGAAAGATCGGATACGAACGAAGGACCCGACGGCATGCGGCCGGCGTGTCCTTCGGTTTTCTTACGGGCGGCGTGCGGTCAGCCGTTGACGGCCTCCGTGAGATTCTTGAACTGCAGTATGTAGTCGTCGGCCGTAGTGGCGTCAAGATGGGGTATGAAGAAGTTGGCGTTGAGACGCGCGGCTTCCAGGCAAGTACCGATAATTACCATCGCGGGCTGTGCCACCGACGATGCCATCGGATCGTCGAGATCCACCAGAGCGCTCATCGGTTTGGTCAGGTCAGCCGCGAGGCGCGCCGTCTGCAGATTGGCCTCGGCACACTCTTTGAAAAGAGTGTCCTGCTCGGCCTTGTCGGCTCCGACTATGGCTGCATTGAGCGCTTTGCCGGCCGAGAAACAGCGGTTGGCAGCCGCCTCAAGCTGCTCTTTGAGAATCGACAGCTGCGTATGGAGCAACTGGGTGGCAGGATCGTCAGCCTTGAGTTTTTCCGACTTGATGGCCGAGGCGACGGCGAACAGGCCGAGCGATGCCTGGATGGTAAGCACCGACGCCGTGGCTTCTCCCGGTATCGTCAGCAGTGACGCATGGCTCAGATGGTCGGTGAATTTTCTGAAATTAATGTTTTGTATCATGTTAGGTTAGGATTGGAGGGCGGTTGGTATGTATATGAAATGGCCGCACATCCGTTGCCGGATGCGAACCATTTATAGTAAAACGTTCCCCTTAGGTAAAAGTTGTGCCTTGGCATAAAAAAAGAGTCGGCATCCTGATCGGATCCGGCTCTAAGAGTCTTTGTGGATTTCGCGAGTGGATTACTCGGCAACAGCTGCAACAACAGCGGTGTCGGTAGCTACGGTGTCGCCGCTAACAGTGTCAACGATGGCCTCGGTCTCAACAGCAACAACTGCCTCAACGCTATCAGTAGCTGCGGCCTCAGCCTCAGCAGCGTTCTTGTTTCCGCAAGCGAAGAGCGATGCGCTGAATACGACAGCGAGCATCAGAACTAACTTTTTCATTTTCTTTCGATTGATTAATAAAACATTCTTTAGCTTCAAAAACGCTGCAAAGTTACAGCAAGTTTAGAAACTGACAAACTTTTTTGCAATTTTTTTGCCCTTGAAGCGACTTTTTTAACGAAAGTTAATAACGATAGGGCTGTGGTGTGATTGTAAGTTTATGTGTGTCAGTCTTTTTGCTGCTCGGTGCGTCGCTCTGCAGCGATGGCGTTGGCGAGGGTGACAGCCTTTGTGATATGATCGCAGATGTTGCGTTCGCCTATCAGCCGCTCCACGTTGGCGTGTTCGAGCACTCGGTGGACGTTCTCGTTGACGCCCGAGAGCACCACGTCGATCCCCTCTTTCTGCGACGACTGGATGAGAATCTCCAGGTTGTGCACTCCGGTGGCGTCGATAAAGGGCACCTTGCGCATGCGGATGATTCTCACCAGAGGCTTCTCCGCCATGGTGGAGCGCATCAGCTCGTCGAATTTCGTGGCTACGCCGAAGAAGAACGGGCCGTCGATCTCGTAGACCTCCACGCCCCTGGCCACGTCGAGCACCTCGTGGGTGGTGGCCTCAGTGCCCTCTGCCACGTCGAGCTGTCCCGAGTAGGCGCGTATCTGGGTGTTCTCCATCACGCGGCGCAGGAAGAGGATTATCGCCAGCAGCAGGCCTATCTCGATGGCTATCGTCAGGTCGAAGATCACCGTCAGCAGGAAGGTGACGGCGAGCACCGTGATGTCGCTCTTGGGGTTCTTGAATATGGCTCTGACGGTGCGCCAGCCGCTCATGTTGTACGACACCATTATCAGCACCGCAGCCAGGCATGCCATGGGCACGAGGTTGATCATCGGCATCAGGAAGAGGAATATCAGCAGCAACACTATGGCATGGATTATTCCGGCCACCGGCGTGCGGCCGCCGTTGGTGATGTTGGTCATCGTGCGGGCTATGGCTCCGGTCACCGGTATGCCGCCGAAAAACGGCACGGTGATGTTGGCCAGTCCCT
>CALHWU010000005.1 GCA_938039795.1 uncultured Muribaculaceae bacterium | reverse complement strand
CGAAATGCCCCGGATTATCGGAAAGCGACTCTATCAGAAACCGGCGGATATCGCCGCACAGCCCCGTAAGCTCGTCGACCGACATGCCGCGCATATCGGCCGGATCGTTCACGCGGCTCAACAGCGGATACAGCTCCCTGTCGGGAGCTTTACGGCTTTCGTCGGCCGCCACCGTGAGAGTCTTGTCGTTTGCCTCGCACATATTTCTTATATAAAGGCACAAACACGATGATGGCCGATGCCACGAGTATGAAAGCCACGCGCAGGGTGAACCGCTGCGACGTCACTACCACGAAGCACAGCGCCACCCACAGCACGATGATACACGTAAGCCTGAATATGTCGGTACCCTTCATGATGAATTTAGTTGTATGGCAAAGTTAGCAAGTATTCTCCGCATACGAAAATTTTTCGCCCCTTTCTCGCAGCGAAAGGCCGGCCGCCGGATACCGGCGGTCGGCCTTTCGAACTCATATTACCCTCCGTAGAGAGATGCCTTGGAGGCCTCGACAGTCTATGATCTCTCCGTATCGAATCTGTCTTACCAATTAATCTTTATAGGGCGTACAGAGCAGCCATAACTGTTACTTGACGCACCATTTATCCTGATATAGACCTCCTTTGGTTTGGACGTTTCATAATATAGTTTTCTGTCATCAATATAAGTTATCACAACCTGTCCCGTCCAGTTGTTATAATAGGGAGCATACTTTTCTAAACACATTGTTTTATACGCTTCATCTGTTTGATCCTCTGTTTGTTGTGGTGCACCTTTAAGATAACGCTGAAAAGTCGAAGAAGACAGGAATGTCAATCTCGCATGTGCCGGGCGACACTTCCTTTCGAAGTATGCTATACACCCTTCCTTACCAGATCCAAAATCATATAGTCCGGTAGAAGGAAACACAATGGTCTTACCATTGTCATCCAATGCACTCCAACCATTGCCATTGCCATTGTGTTTTTTCAAATTTACAGTAACATCAGTCTTTTCATAATTATATTGACCACCCTTCCCCATAAAAGTAAATGCATTGCCATTAGGCACACAAAAACCTGCCGGACAAGGATCATAAATAGTCTTTGTCGGGCGATGCGACACAACTTTACTAACTTTATCTTTACTACCGTCAAAAGGTTCTTCTGCTATTATATCGGGCATCTCTGAATCCCAATAATTCATCAGAGTGCTTTTGCTATCAACTTTAGATCCATTATGCCAATGGCGCTTCCAGTAATCATCTATCGAATTTGCCTTATCGGGGTTCTTATCATCATGCATAAAAAACGCGTACGGCATCTGTATACTCTCTCCGATGGTCTTACCATCAACATCATAATCTACCCTTTCAAACTTATACTCACCGGGATAATACGGTTTATTATCCATGTCGTAATGCAATCGCTGTTTGTCAGTCGTTCCATCTATTACTACTTTTGCTTCATCGCTACCTCTTTGGATAGTCGCTTCATTCCATATGCCAGGAAGAATAGGATCCTTACGCCCCCACTGGTAATACGTGTTATCTCCAGCTTTGGATGCTTCTATGTAGTATTGTTCGAATTTTTCATTAGACTCATATTCTTTTGACTTACCGTCAGGCAATTTCACTTTTATCTTAAGTTTATAGGTTCGAGATTCACTGTCTGCATCATGCGGATCGCAGTAGCCAAGATTGTGAGGAGCTAATATATACGGTTTATCTTTATCATTATCATATTTGGATGTGCAAGTATGGAGATTATCGTCTCCCCAATTCTTATCCGTGACCCAGATATGCCAGCTCCACATAATCTTGTCCGCTGCATTTCTAACGGCGATCACAGCATTTCCCTGATTTATCGCTTCTTTATCTACCTGAAAACAAACCTTTTTACCGTCTTGATCCACACTGATCTCCCTCACAAGATCAGGCGAATCCTGCCATACCAATACAGCGTCCTTTACCCCGGATATATAGGGAAAACCTGAGTAATCTTTGACAGGCTGGTCATCGTAGCCCACAAAGTGCTCCAGCACCATCTCTCTGGGATTGTTATAAGTATAATCTATCTTATCTTCCGGCTTCGCTATGTTATTCTTATCGGTATAATATGCTTTATTACCGTTTTTACTATTCAATGCATTGCCGTAAACCATCGGGAATGAATAGTAACCCGGAGCATTGACCATGTAGCAGTTGGCAGTTTCGCCTCCCTTGCTGAGGTCGTAATAAGAGCCGGCAGATCCTTTTGCAGAATTTGAATACAGATTCTCCCGCATCTCATTGAACACCCCCCTCGGCTCAAGAATAATACTCCCGACTCTATATTCGCCGGCATCTTCTGAAGCCGAAGTTGTAGCTACGTTGCGCTCTTTCCATCCGGCAGATTTCCATTCGCCATCATTGAGTGAATAGCTCACTTCCTCTATTTCCAACCGGACTTTGGCCTCATCCACTCGACTGCTTGATTCATCAAGCTGATATACGTTGGCGTAAGCATGGATTTTGAACTCCGGTATATATCCGCTCGTCGGCACCTTCTGCTCTTTCGTGATCGGCGTCTTGTTGCCGCCTATACTCGTATCGTTTGTAGGCTTTACTACCTGGAAATCGAAGTCGACGACTGGATCCACATGAATTCCTGTGGTATTTATGGAATATGCGACGCGAGTGCCCGCTTTCCATTCAGAGTTCCCTCCAAGCGACGCAGTCAGCGTCCGCTCTTTGCCGGAAAGAGCATCTATGAATTTTATGGTAAGCGTCGATGAAGCGTCGAGCTTCTGCGGTATCATCAGCAGCGTCAGATCGCCGGTTTCTCCCACGATCTCCTGCCCCGGGGCAGTATTCTGCGTGCCGGCACCATCTTCAAGCTTCTTGTCAAGCGTTATGGTATAGTCTTTTTTGGAATCGCTACAAGTCCATTTGCCCGGATCTGTAAGGTTCGTTGGGAATGTATATCTCCCTTGGGACTGTATATTGGAAAAACTCACTTCTTTAACGGTACCAGCGAGCATGTTGTCGCCGGTTTTGACTGTTACGGCAGTCAGAGCATGTCTGAAATTCAGCGTCACATTTCCTCCTTGACTGCCATCACAGTCAGCTATGGCAGTAAGAAGATCCACCTGTTTGTTAACATCATCAGCCAAAACGAAATCAAGCTCCGGCACCCCTTTTACATCGGCATCGCCATGCAAGCTGAGAGATCCCTGATCCGATTTCACATCGGCTCCATATGGTGCATATGCATAAAATCTCACTCTTCCTGAACCCATCCATTCGAGTTTATTATCCGTCGGCTGCCAGAAATCATTGCTTTTGGTCATTTTGATGTTGCGGGCAAAATTCGTTGTCCATCCAGAAGCATCGAAATCATTCTGCGAACCGGTATAGCATATTGCCGACAGTCCGAAACCGCTGTAAAAATTTTCCTCGCTGATTACAGCGCCGCGTGAAGCCGGCATTTCCACTACAGAATCAGGCACCGAGCTGACAGCCGTAATGAGATAAAGCTGCTCCTCACAGTCACTGTCGAGCTTCACTATCGACACATCCTCTATAGCTTCTGCCCGCGATTTCCCGTCCGTCCACTTCTCAGGAACACTCACCTGAAATGCCAGGGTAGCATCTCTACCGTTTTTGAACTGATCAAACGTATCGTCATTGCAGCCGGTCACAGCAAAATATGCCGCGCATATAGCGAGCGCGCGGCATATTGCTGTGAATCGTAGCTGTGAAACGCGTGTTTTTCGCATATTCACTAATTAGTTAGGTCTATTACATATTTTTGTCGGACGACGCTTCAGTCCATGTATCCACGGTCACCTCGAATTTGATGGGATCGTTGAGTACATGATCTCCCTCTTTTTTCTCATCGTCAGGGCGAGAAATCACATTCTCTGTCGGGAAGCCAGGGCCGGGCGTCGGAGGATAGAGGCCTGCACCGCTGCTTTTACCGCAGAACTCAAGAGTATATGTCACTTTCTTTCCGGGAAGCCAGTCCTTGAGGTCAAGGCTCACGCAAGTATATCCATACGTATCGGGATCATAAGTATCGGCTTCAGGAAAAAGCTGATGAAAATGGTCAGTTCCATCACTCCAAACCGGCCCTGTTGCTGTATTGCCGCTGCCAGCGTCACCACTTTTATGATAAGAACCGGGATGCTTGGCCTCAACACGGCAGAGCAAAAGGATATACGCGCCTTGATTTTTTACTACATTATTATCAAATGTTATACCTTTCGTTTCCGGCTGCGGAATAAGCATCAGACTCGTATTGTCTGATCCACCTATAAGATCTGTTGCTGATGAGGTCAACAATTCCGGTGCTGAAAGCACCACTCCATATGATGCGGTTCCATCCTGGCCCGTCCAATTCATATAGCCGGCATCAGCCTGAATCTTGTCACCTTCAGCCTGAGCTACAGCTCCGCCGCCGGATACTTTTGGATCCTTAAACGATAAGGTTCCCTTAGCCTTGGCATTAACTATCCATGCTCCTTTTATTCTGACAATCTTATCGCTGCCCTCCCCAAGTTTCGCCTTGACATTTACCTGCGTAAGGGCATGAAGAAAATTCAGAGGCACGGACCAGCCGCTGACAGCCGTTCGCGCTATCTCCGTATATGCTACAAGAAAATCACGCTGATCCTTGCCTCCGTCCGTCAGACTCTGCCGGGGTGTAAGATCAGAAAACGACTGTTGGTTGACAGTCATGTTGGGTTTTACAATATCCTTATCAAGACCTCCATCATCATGATCGCCCGAAGGGCCGTAGGCCCAGAAGCGGATTCTTTCAATCCCTTTAGGCCAATAATAACTTTTGGGGAGGGAGAATATATTTGAATTCTTGTCATCTTTTGTAGCTTCGTCTCCGTTGATGAACATCTGGTCATAACCGACAGCGTCGGCCCACACATAGAAGCCTCTTAATTTTGATGCTTCGGTTATCTCCGTGGCGCGGCTCATCTGGGTGGAGAAGGTGATCTCCTGACCCTGATTGATCTCGACGACGTCGTCGCTGTCGCAGGCTGTGAACATCATCGCCATGGCTGCCATGGCTGCGGCCGTCGTCGCTGTAAACTTATATCGATCGTTCATAATATTGATTGGTATATTAGTTTATTTGTTATTAATCAGTTCATAGGCAAATCTTTCTCTATGACCTCGGTCCATCCCGATATGTCGGGCGACATGCCCCCGGAGATATCAGGGATCTTCAGTCCGTCGAGCTCTATATACACATGGCGCGGATCGGATGCCTGATGCATCTGCCCGGTGATGTCGTAGTGGTAAAACACCTTGTTGGATGTGTAGACCGAGAAGATGTGGGGCAGCTCCTCCGCCGGACAGTGGCCGAAAGCGTGGAAACACGCGCGGACGGTATGCTCGTCGACTTTCTCCATCCCTACGGGCATCGTGACGGCCGCGCCGCAGTGATGTTGCCCGGCGAGATTGTAGGCCGACGACATGCCCGAGATTGCCGCACTGATCTCGACCCCTTCCGAGAGATTCTCCACGTTTTTGATCTCTACCACATATTCGGCCGTAGCCTCCGCGGGCCTGAGCGTCACCGACTGGCCCTGAATCTTCGGCTTGAGCTCTATCAGCTCATGCACACCGGCCCACACCATGCCCGGGGCGGCCGCCACCGGCTGATCGCTGGCCTCGGGCGGACGGGGAGCGTCGTCGCTGTTGCGGCCCATCGGCGAGAGCAGCGACGAGGCCATGCAGGTGAGCTGATGGTCGTCCCACGTGCTTCCCTGCTCGGCTACGGTCTCCATAGTGCCGTTGTGAAACAGCATCATGTATGCGCCGGCTTCCAGACGCGCCTTGCCGCCCTCTCTCGACGAGAATTCCAGACGCTTGTAGAGCGAGCCGTCGGGACGGAAGAAATGCACCACCATAGTGACGGGCTGCGCGTCGGGAGCGTCGCTCCAGTCGAAAGCCACGTCGAGGTCGGTCATATGGGAGTGGTCGTAGCACAGCTCCTTGTGATCACACCCCTGGAGGGCGGCTCCCACAGGGAGCATGGCTATGGCGGCCGCAGCCGCGAAACGGCTGAAAATACGTGATCTCATCGCGCGCCTCCTTTCTGCATGCTCTTGCCTCCGATTATGTATACGAGGGTGACTCCGGCCTTTGTCGGGCCGAACCAGTGGCGGCGGCTAGTGCGTTCCCACACGTAGCAGTCATCCTCCCGGTGATATTTCTTGTATTTGCCCCAGAGATATCCCAGCCCGATGGAGAAATCGATGTTGAAATAACGGCTGAGCGCCACCGAGTAGCCGTAGGAGAGTCCGGCTGCATAGCTCCAGCGGTCGCCGAGATAACCGTGGCGGCCGAGCTTGAAGTCATAGGTCAGCATAGAGAAGTAAGCGCCGGCATGATGCCCTGTCAGCGAGACGTCGCCTGAAGGCCACCATCTGCGCAACTCAACATTGCCGCCGTAGACACGCCAGAAGCGGCTGCGGGAACTCTTGCTCCACCAGGCATACATGCCGTCGGCCGCTACCGACCATCGGCTTCCGAAAGCTATCTCCACGCCGAGATCGGGTATCAGCGCGGCATCGTAGAGCATATTGGTGGTAAGCGCTACCTTCACTCCGCCGCTGCGAGGCCAGGGCGTCACAGGAGCCACAGGCGCGGCCTCCGCCACGGCGCCGGTATCGGCCGGGAGTTCATCGGCGGTTTCACGGGTCAGTGTATCAGGCTCGGCGGCCACGACGGGATCAGGCTCGGGAGCGAACGTCACACGGCAGTCGGCATAACGCATGGCCGGGAAGAGATGGCCGAGCATGTAGCTCCACGCTCTGCCTCCGCGCAGTCGCCGCAGAGGGGCCGACGGATCCGCCGCAGGATAGCGGCCGATGATCCTCAGGGCGTCGGCACGCCACTCCGCGTCGCTTTCGCCGACCAGACGGGCGAGCATCGGCCAGTCGATACCGGCGGTATCAACCGACACACTGATTACATCGGGAAACATTCGCGCAAGCGACTGCGCGCGCTTGGCGGCCAGGGAATTGTTGAACTCACGGCTCCCCTCGGGAGATGCGCTGCCGCTGACGGTGACCCCGGCTACGGCTCTGCCACGGCCGAGCGCCGAACGCAGCCGGCGCAAGACAGCCCCGTTGTCGACAACTGCCGAATCTACGATCGCACTCCCCTGGGGAAAATGCAGACGCACCGACAGAGTATCGGCGGCCTCTCGCGAAGCCCGGAGATCCACCGGCATCATACATGCGCAGCACAATATCAGTCCAGTCAATAACGCCTTCATTGAATTAGACAGGCACACTGTGTTAGTTAGTACAGATAAGTTAAGTCAATATACGGTTTTGCAAAATTATAGAAAAAGCTTGTAAAACTACCCCCTCCCGAGTTAAATTGTGTTAATCGCGATGCATCGCCGACGCCGGTGCAGACCCGGCGTCGACCCGGCGTCGACACTCCGCGCTGCTATGTCGGAAGTCAGCGCCAGGAATCGAGGGCCTTGATCATGGCGCAGAGCGTGGAGCGCACCTCAAGTAGACGGGTGACAGCCCGGCTTTTGCGGCTTATACCCTCGGGATTGCGGCGCAGCTCCTCCTGAGCGGCGTCGAGCTTCAGTCCACGGTGTTTCACGAGGTATTGGATCATGCGGATGCGTTCGACGTCGTCGGGGGTATAGAAGCGGGTGCCGCGGTCGTTGCGGCGCGGATTTATTATGGTGAACTCACGCTCCCAGAAACGGAGCGTCGTCACCGGTATGCCGGTCATTTCGGCCACTTCGCCGATTTTATAGAATTTCTTGTCGATCGGATCCATTTTCAGAGGTCAGTTTCATTTTTGAAGTAGTCGGAACGGATGGCTGCGTCAGAGATCCGCCGGGCGCTCCGAAGCAATTGCAGCTGACCGGGCGCGAGCGTGGTGGAGTCGCCCGACTCCTCGCCAGTCATCATCGACACGGCGTAGGCGCCCCGGTCGGGGTCGAGAAGGCTCTGTCCGACCCCTCGCCAGCCGTAATCGGCCAAGCCAAGCATATCAAGAAGAGTGGGATAGATGTCGATCTGACCGGCGACAGATCCGACGCGGCCCGCTACGGGCGAATTAAGCACGATGAAAGGCGTGTACTGCCCTGCCGACACAAGCGGAGAAGCCTTGGCGAACTCCCGCCGGTCGCCTGCAAGACCTTCGTGGTCGCCGGTGATGACGATCAGTGTCTCGCCGTAATCAGGCCGTGAGCGGAGCCAGTCGATGAGCGTATGGAGCTGCGAGTCGGTGTAATGAGCCATGGTGATATAGTCGGCAAGACGCTGCGTCAATCCCTCGCCGCTGATATCGAACTCCGGATCGCGCAGGTTGTCGGGCAGCCGGAACGGATTATGGCCCGAATAAGTGATGAAGGTCAGCATGCGGGAAGCGCCTTCGGGCCATATTTCTCCCTGATCAAGCAGCTCGACCGACTGCCGGAGAAAAGAGCCGTCGCTCAGCTTCGCCGGATTTCCTATCAGTTGGTCCATGCGCCATGCGCGGCGGTCGATCAGCGAGTCGTAGCCGAACGCCCGGCTTATGGCCTGCTGGTTCCAGGTGATAGGCTTGTCGCAGGTGAAGATATAGCTTTTCGAGCCATACGCCCGCCGCAGAGCCTTGTTGAGCGACGGATATGTGGCCGATGGATACTTCATGCTGTAGACCGATCCTACTGTCGGCAGCAGACCGCTGTGGATCAGCAGCTGGCAGTCGATCGATCGCCCCGAGGCGACCTGCGTCAGCATATCCGATGCATAGAAAGCTGTCGAGTCGCGCAGCAGACTGTTGAGATAGGGCGTGATCTCTTTGCCGCCTATCTCAGCCTCCAGGGGCCAGCTCTCCAGGCTCTCGCAGATGATCAATACGAGATTACGCCTTGGCGCAGCTCCCTCCGGCAGCTCCGGAACAGCGGTTACGGAGTCATGCGCGGCTATCCAGCTGTCGATTTCCGGCCTCGGATCTGTGCCGTCGCGCCGTCGGGCATCGAGCAAGCAATAGGCCACGTGGCCGGCAACGGTATAGGTCGGGACGCCGCACGTGCTGTAATAGCATGACTGTATGAGCTTGTCGTAAGCGGCATAAAATCCTCCCCGCGCCGCAATCCATATCGCGCTTACGCTACAGATAAGCAGCGTCAGCGACGACAGCCTCATAAAAGCCCTCCGCCCGGGGCGGATCGAGGGCATGCGCCGCATCACTATGGCGGTATCGACGACAATGAGCAGCCCGATCCAGTCGAGCCAACGGATTGAATCGGCCACGCTGGCCGTGAAATCAGAGAGATTGCCTGCGAGCAGATAGCTTTCGGGGGGTATCGCAGTGAGATACGTGCGGCAATACATCAGATTGGCCTCGCATATCCCGAATGCGACAGCGAGCACAGCCACATGAACCCACACGCGGCGTGTAGCGACATAAGGGAGCGTGAGTGTCAGCGTGGCGGCGACAGTGTTGATCCACAGCAGCGGATCGCTCATGGCACGGAATGTGGTGGCCATGCACCAGTCGATATCAAACCAGAGCAGGAGCGCCAGCGACGAGGCCAATGCCTCCAGAATGCGGGGCGTCCACAGATATTTGCCTGCGAGAAAATGCAATAATCTTTTCATCTTCTGAGTTTCAGTGAGGCCCACATAGCCGCCGCCAGCGACGCGAATAGTATCAGACTGCCGAGCACGAGCGCATAGCGGCCCAGACAGAGCATCACATAGCAGCATGAGTATATCAGCACAAGTATCGACGAAATCGTCAGTCCGACACGGATCGACGCCAGCATGCGCCACATGTATATGCCGATCAGCAATACTGTCATGGAAGCAGCCACAAAATAGGCTGCGCCAAACGACGCGAATTCCACGAACGATAGCAGCAGCAGATAGAACATCACCAGCGCGGCGCCTATCAGGAAATAATTGAGGAGCGGTATCTGCCGCCTTGTGATGACCTCCGTGAACAGCAGACTGATAAATGTCAGCACTATCATGATGAACGCATATTTCAGGCTGCGGCTTACCTTGCGGTAGCGGTCGACGCCCACAAGAAACTGTGCGCCTACGCTCGGAATCTCATTACCGTCCATTTCCTCCGGAATCTCTGTCAGCCGGTTGACTGTCGCCGCGTCAAATCCCTCGCTCTCCCACTGAGCTGAAAAGGCACGGTCGGTCACCGCGCGGTCATCAGGCAGCGAAGAGCCGACAAAGGATGGGTTGCCGGCCTCGCCCTCCATGGTCACAAAAGTGTTTCCGCCGATTTGCGCCACCTCAAGACGCCCAGATCCATGGATGCTGAACGAAGTGGCGAAGAGCGCCTCCGCCGCGAGTCCCTCCGTGGGAATCGTAGCCGAAAGCATGTCGCCACGGCGTCGCCACTCCACCTTACGTCCGGCGATTTCAAGGGGTTCTATATCATAGATCTTTCTTGCGGGTACCTCAATCTCGACCGTTGCCTCTTTGCCAAGCGATGAAAGCCTGTCGCCGTCGAAACTGCCCGACATTGTCACTTCGGCATCATATACTTCGGCCTCGTAAATGCCGCGATGGAGCGTCCTGGAGTTGACCTTGACAAAACATCTCATTGTCGTGGCGACTGCTGAGGCCCTGTCTCCCGAAACGGGATAAACCAAAGGCCCCTTTATGCTCACCTCCCCGCCCCATTCCCCGGCGATACTGTCGGCGACGGCATTGACCGACGACTGCCGGTCATAAGTCAGTCCCCATACAATCAGAGTGGCGATAAAAAGCACCACGCACTGCACGACGATCATAGCGATCTTCGCGCCCAGTCCTGGCCCCTTACGGGCCGTAGGTAACGCCTGAGGAGGCAACGGAGGGGGTGTGGCCGGCATCCGGTTCATTTTATTATCAGTTCGCCTTCGGACGTCTGACGCATGCGGAGAGTGAAATACATGGCCAGAGCTATGATGACAAACAGCAGGAGGCTGCCGATGAGGAGCGCGAGCGATCCGATGTAGATCAGCACGAGAATTACGGCATATTCAGCCGCAAGGATGGCAGCGGTAAGGGTCACGGCCCTGGCGTTGGCCGTAATACCTCTGACAAAGAGCGTGATCAGACCGGCCGTCATCAGCGTCACTATGCAATAGGCGCACCAAAACGGCATGAACTCCGCCATCGCCAGCAGAAGCAGATAAAAAAGCCCGAGAGCACACCCCATCAGCGCATACTGGAGATAGTTGATATGCTTGCGGAACGCCACCTCGATTAGAGTGAGCGAGATAAGAGTGATAGATATCAGTGCGAAGCAATATCCGGCCGAATCCGAGAGCATGGCGTTGCTCGTCTCAGACAACAGCCCCATACTCTGACGCTCCGCGCCGTAGCCGCTTATACCATTGGCTATCAGAGCTATTATGCCGGCAATAACGGCAATAACGAGAGTCTGTATGCCAAGCCATGCCGTAGTATGGCGGGGAGAACTGGCGGCAGGAGGCACCGGAGGCACCGACTGACCGTCGAAAGTATGCATTGGTTCCATTAGCAAAAATATGATGTCCGTTATCCGGCAAATTTAGTCATTTGCCTCTTCAGGTGCAACTATGGCCGGGGGACAACATTGTCGCGCCGCTACGTTTTTGCGTTTTTTAACTCTATCGGATTTCAACGGCGCGACCGTCGCAGAATGACATAGAGTATCACCGGCACTCCG
>CALHWU010000004.1 GCA_938039795.1 uncultured Muribaculaceae bacterium | reverse complement strand
AAATAAAGCGGCTTTTCGACGGCGTGGCTACAGTCGTGAGCCACGATGTCAAGCGGGCCATAATCGTACTCCGGCGCCACGGGATCACGATCGGAAATTACTACGACACCTCTCTCGCCCATTATCTGATAGACCCGGAGACAAGCCACCGCATATCCGGTCTGGCCTTCAAGTATCTCAGATACAACATGGCCGAGCAGCCCGACGACCGCACTGGATTGAAACGGTTTCAGCCGATACCGAGCGCAGAGGCTGCTGTCGTAATGTGTGAGAATGCCGACATCACCTTGCGACTCTACAGCCTGCTCAATGCCGAGGTGGAACGTCAGGGACTCATGCCGCTGCTCAGGGATATCGAGCTCCCTCTCGTCAGAGTCCTCGCAGAGATGGAATATACCGGAGTGCGCATCGACACCGGAGTCCTTGCGGAAATGTCGACAAGATTCACCCATCGCCTCGAAGATATGGAAATGGAGATATTCCGGCTTGCAGGCGAGCCCTTCAACCTCGCATCCCCTAAGCAGGTAGGTGACATCCTCTTCGACAAACTGCAGATTGGAGGCAAAAGCCGACGTACGAAAAAGGGCGGATACTCCACCACCGAGGAGATACTCGAAAAGCTGCGGCCCAACCACGCCATAGTGGATCTCATACTCAGATACCGAGCATTGAGGAAGCTGCTGACCACCTACGTAAACGCCTTGCCGGGCATGATCAACCCAAGCACCGGGAAGATCCACACATCCTACAACCAGACTGTGACGGCAACGGGCAGGATATCGTCGGCCAACCCCAATCTGCAGAACATTCCCATCCGGTCAGACGACGGCAGAGAGATCAGAAGTGCCTTCGTGGCAGATCCGGGCGACATCATCATGAGCGCCGATTATTCCCAGATAGAGCTGCGTCTTATCGCCGACCTCAGCGGCGACCCCGACATGATCGAGGCATTCGGCTCCGGCGAGGATATCCATAGAGCCACAGCCGCAAAGATCTATCACACCGCACCGGCCGACGTCAGCGAGACACAGCGCCGCAACGCCAAGACCGCCAATTTCGGCATTATCTACGGAATATCGGCGTTCGGCCTCTCCGAGCGCCTCGGCATACCCCGCGCAGAAGCGCGCAAGCTGATAGATGGATACTTCGCCACATATCCCCGCATACGCCTGTTCATGGACAATAACGTAGAAAGCGCCCGCGAAAAAGGGTATGTCGCCACTGTAATGGGGCGCAAGCGGTTTCTCCCTGAAATCAACAGCCGTAACGCCACCGTAAGAAGCTATGCCGAGCGCAATGCTGTCAACGCGCCCATCCAAGGCTCAGCGGCCGACATCATCAAGCGCGCCATGGTCGACATTTACCGTGCCATAGGTGAGGCTGGCCTTAAATCGAGAATGATCATACAGGTTCATGACGAACTTGTGTTCAATGTCGTTCCCGATGAGCTTCCACAGCTTCAGGAAATAGTGTGCCGTCTGATGGAGAATGCCTATGTGGGCCACGTCAGGATGGAAGTAGCGGCAGGAAGCGGCCGCACATGGCTCGAAGCTCACTGACATGACCGCCCGACCGCTCAACATAGCAGTAGTAGGCACCGGCAACCGTGCCCGCACATACGTCAGATACCTGCTCTCACATTCCGAAGAAGCCAGGCTCGTCGCTGCCGCCGATCCCGACATCCGGCGGCTTGAACGGTTCGCGGCAGAGACGGCGCTTGACGCTTCAAGGCTTTTCGACTCCGACGAAAGGATGCTCGACTGCCACTCGAAGGACATTGACGCCGTGATCATTGCCTCCCCCGACCGATACCATTTTCAGCAGGCCATGAGCGCCCTTAAAGCGGGTTGCCATATACTGGTCGAGAAGCCGGTAGCCTGCAGCGCCGCAGAGGTGTCCGAGATCGCGAGCGAAGCATCACGCCGCAGTCTCGTAGCAGGAGTCTGCCATGTTCTACGGTATCATCCCTACTTCGTGACGCTCCATAATCTCGTGTCGTCAGCCACACTCGGCCGCCCGGTGGCCATACACCACCGTCTCTGTGTAGGGCTCGACCGTGCGCTACACACATTTGTCCGAGGCCCGTGGGCCGACAGCCGTCTGACAAGCCCCCCGATATTGTCGAAATGCTGTCACGACGCCGACCTGCTTTTATGGCTTACCGGAGCGACAGCGGCTTATGGCGTCACTTCAGTAGCATCCTCCCCTGCTCTGCTGCGCCACGACATGCCGCCCGACGCTTCCGACAGATGCATCGACTGTCATGCCGAAAACAGATGCCCTTTCTCCGCCGTCGACCTCTATGGGCGCCGACAGGTCTGGACCGACAACTTTGATCCTCTTCCGGGCGAAACCCGCCAGATGACCATCGACCGCTACCTGCGGCAGACGAGATTCGGCCGATGCGCCTACACCTGCCGCACTGACGCACCGCTCTCACAGACAATATGTATGACCACCGGCAAAGGATGCATAGCCACGCTGACGATGGACATGCTCGGTGAAAACGCGCGGCGTACCACCGACATAGTGCTCACACACGGCGAAATTCATGGCGACGAACTGACACTCGCCTATTCGCAGTTAGGCACCGGCAAGACTACCACGCTTGAATTTGCGCCCGGCCCGTTTCATTCGGGAGCCGACCACGCATTGATCGCCGACTTCCTTGCTGCCATACACGACCCATCGCATGTCATGCGAGCCACCATTTCAGAAGCGGAAGCGTCAACACGCATCTGCCTCCAGGCTTATGAATCAGCCAGAAGCCGATGAAAAAACAAACGTCCCAGCCCAACCACAAGCAGCAGACCAGCAAGAGATTATCACTTTTACACTAATAAAAATACTAAAATCATTTTGCCGGAACCCGTCAAATGACTAACTTTGCATCGCAAACGGCTCAAGGGCGAATACCAGAGTGGCCAAATGGGGCAGACTGTAAATCTGCTGGTTTTTACCTTCGGTGGTTCGAATCCATCTTCGCCCACACGCAATGAACCGCGTGAAGCAGGCTGCTGCCGCTTCGCCGGTGGCAAAGCAATGCGGAAGTAGCTCAGTTGATAGAGCATCAGCCTTCCAAGCTGAGGGTCGCGAGTTTGAGCCTCGTCTTCCGCTCCAATGACAATTGCCTATGTAGCTCAGGGGTAGAGCACTTCCTTGGTAAGGAAGAGGTCGCGGGTTCAAATCCCGCCATCGGCTCCAATGAAACCCAGACGCTGCCCCGATGGTGCATCCACCGTCGCGGCGTTTGCGGCTAAAAAGAGACAATAAACTAACAAAGAAAATAAAGCAGAGTTATGGCTAAAGAAAAATTCGAAAGAACGAAGCCGCATGTCAACATCGGCACGATCGGTCACGTGGACCATGGTAAGACCACTCTGACCGCCGCTATCACCACTGTACTGGCCAAGAAGGGTCTGTCGGAGGTGAAGTCGTTCGACCAGATCGACAACGCTCCCGAGGAGAAGGAGCGCGGTATCACCATCAACACCTCGCACGTAGAGTATGAGACCGCTAACCGTCACTATGCTCACGTTGACTGCCCGGGACACGCTGACTATGTGAAGAACATGGTTACCGGTGCCGCTCAGATGGACGGCGCTATCATCGTGGTAGCCGCTACCGACGGCCCGATGCCCCAGACCCGCGAGCACATCCTCCTGGCCCGCCAGGTGAACGTTCCCCGTATCGTTGTGTTCCTGAATAAGTGCGATATGGTCGACGACGAAGAGATGTTCGAGCTCGTAGAGATGGAGATGCGCGATCTGCTTTCTTCGTATGACTACGATGGCGACAACACTCCTATCATCCGTGGCTCGGCCCTCGGCGCACTCAACGGTGAACCCCAGTGGGAAGAGAAGGTGGTAGAGCTGATGGACGCCGTTGACACATGGATCCCCCTGCCTCCGCGCGACGTCGACAAACCCTTCCTGATGCCTGTCGAGGACGTGTTCTCGATCACCGGTCGTGGCACCGTTGCTACCGGCCGTATCGAAACCGGTGTTGTGAAGGTAGGTGACGAGGTTCAGATCATGGGTCTGGGCGCTGACATGAAGTCGGTTGTCACCGGTGTCGAGATGTTCCGCAAGCTGCTCGATCAGGGCGAGGCCGGCGACAACGTAGGTCTGCTTCTCCGCGGTATCGACAAGAAGGACATCAAGCGCGGTATGGTAATCTGCCATCCGGGTGTAGTGAAGCCCCACAGCAAGTTCAAGGCTTCCGTATATATCCTGAAGAAGGAAGAGGGCGGCCGTCACACTCCGTTCCACAACCACTACCGTCCGCAGTTCTACATCCGCACACTTGACGTGACCGGCGAGATCACTCTTCCGGAGGGTGTAGAGATGGTAATGCCTGGCGACCACGTTGAGATCACCGTTGAGCTCATCAACCCGGTAGCCTGCGATCAGGGCCTGCGTTTCGCCATCCGTGAGGGCGGCCGCACTGTAGGTTCGGGCCAGATCACCGAGATCCTCGACTAATCCCAAGGAGTAATCCAGAAGATAAAACCATAAAAGCGGCAGGCTGTCGGAGCGGCCTACGCAGCAGAGAGTCTGCCGCTTTTCATACACAGGACTAGCTCAGTCGGTAGAGCACCGGTCTCCAAAACCGGGTGTCGGGAGTTCGAGCCTCTCGTCCTGTGCTAAAAAAGAAATAATGAAGAAACTGAAACTACTTACGGATATCGAGGAGTCGTATACCGAGTTGCGGTATAAGACTTCTTGGCCGACCAAAGGTCAGCTGATCAAGAGCGCGATTATAGTAATGATTGCTTCCGTCATAATCGCTTTTATAATCTGGTGCATGGATCAGGTGGTCGATAATCTGATGCATCTCATCTACAGTCTGGGTAAGTAAACAATATCTAAGCAAGGAGTCAATGGCTGAATCGAAGTCAAAGAACGACGTCGCGAAGCGTCCTGTGAGAGCATGGTACGTGCTTCGTGCCATATCGGGCAAAGAGGCTAAGGTAAAGGAAGTGCTTGATGCAGCGATACGCAACACGGATCTTGGCAAATACGTGTTTCAGGTGCTGATTCCGACTGAGAAAGTGCTTACCGTGCGCAACGGCAAAAAGGTGATCAAGGAGAAAAACCTTTATGCCGGCTATGTGTTTGTCGAGGCAATACTTGTGGGTGAAGTAATCCATGAGCTGCGCAATACTACCAACGTGATCGACTTCCTCAGCGTGAAGGACAAGGGTACGAATGTTCCCGAACCTCTTCGCCAGAGCGAAGTGACCCGTATGCTCGGTACGCTCGACCAGATGGTTGACGAGACTTCCGACGGAGTCAACGATTATATCGTGGGCGAGTCGGTCAAGGTCAACTTCGGGCCTTTCACCGGTTTTACCGGCGAGATCGAAGAGGTGGACCGCGAGAGAAAGAAGCTGAAGGTTATGGTCAAGATATTTGGCCGCAAGACCCCTCTGGAACTGGAGAATTCGCAAGTAGAACGCGTGTGATGTCAGCTTGCCGGGATATGCTGTTACGGGCAATGATTCCGGCGATGCGACCGTGAGCACGCAAACCAAAATCACCAATATCTAAAATTTCAGAATCAAAATGGCTAAAGAAATTGCTGGACAGATCAAATTGCAGATAAAGGGTGGAGCAGCCAATCCTTCACCTCCCGTCGGCCCCGCTCTGGGTTCGAAGGGCATCAACATCATGGAATTTTGCAAGCAATTCAATGCCCGCACCCAGGACAAGGCTGGCAAGGTTCTGCCGGTAGTGATCACGTATTACACCGACAAGAGCTTTGACTTCGTTGTCAAGACTCCTCCCGTGGCCATCCAGCTGCTGGAGGCCACCAAGCTCAAGAGCGGCTCGGCTCAGCCTAACCGCAACAAGGTGGGCGAGGTGACCTGGGATCAGGTGAAGGCTATCGCAGAAGACAAGATGCCTGATTTGAACTGTTTCACCATCGAATCGGCAATGAAGATGGTTGCCGGCACTGCCAGAAGTATGGGTATCGCCGTAAAAGGCGACAAGCCTTGGAATAACTGATATAAAACTTCAATTGAACAATGAGTAAACTTACAAAAAACCAAAAGTTGGCTTTAGAGAAGATTGAAGCTGGAAAGTCTTATTCGCTGGCTGAAGCCGCCGAGAAGGTCAAGGAGGTGAATTATGCCAAATTCGACGCTTCTCTCGACATCGACGTACGTCTGGGTGTAGACCCCCGCAAGGCCAACCAGATGGTGCGCGGCGTGGTGACTCTTCCTCACGGCACCGGCAAACAGGTGCGCGTGCTGGTGCTCTGCTCGGCCGACGCCGAAGCCGGAGCCAAGGCAGCGGGAGCCGACTATGTAGGTCTTGACGAGTATATCGAGAAGATCAAGGGCGGCTGGACCGATGTCGACGTGATCATCACTCAGCCCGCCATCATGGGTAAGATCGGCGCTCTGGGCCGCATCCTCGGTCCGCGTGGCCTGATGCCTAACCCCAAGAGCGGCACCGTGACCATGGACGTGGCCAAGGCTGTCGAAGAGGTCAAGAAGGGCAAGATCGACTTCAAGGTCGACAAGAACGGTATCGTTCATTCCTCGATAGGCAAGATGAGCTTCACTCCCGAGCAGATGAAGGACAATGCCAAAGAGTTTATCAACACTCTTATCAAGCTGAAACCTGCTGCTGCCAAAGGCACCTATATCAAGAGCATTTATCTTTCGAGCACGATGAGTCCGGGCATCAAGGTGGATACCAAGGGCATCGACGACTAACCTCACAAAACAGGAAAGAAAATGAAAAAGGAAGATAAAATCAAGATCATAGAGCAGATAGAGGAGACGATCAAGGCTTATCCGAGTTTCTATCTGGTAGAGACCGCCGGCCTCAACGCCGAGCGTACAAGCGAGCTCCGCCGCGCATGCTTCAAGGCAGGCGTGAAACTGATGGTGGTGAAGAACAAGCTTCTCCACAAGGCTCTCGAAAACCTTGAGGGCGACTATTCGGAGCTTTATCCTGCGCTGAAGGAGTCGACCTCGCTGATGTGCACCGAGGTGGCCAACGCTCCCGCCAAGCTTCTGAAGGACTTCCTGAAGAAGGACGATGTGCTTCCCAAGCTCAAGGGCGCATATGTGGAAGAGACCGTCTACATGGGCGCCGACCAGCTCGACACTCTGGCTACCATCAAGAGCAAGAACGAGCTCATCGCCGACGTCGTGGCTCTGCTGCAGTCGCCTGCGAAGAACGTCATCTCGGCTCTTACATCGGGTGGCACGAAGCTCCATGGCATCCTCGAGACCCTCTCGAAAAAAGAAGATTAATCACAACCAACCAATCCAGTAAAAACAAACAATTAAATCATAAACAAAATGGCAGATTTAAAAGCTTTTGCAGAACAACTTGTTAACCTCTCGGTAAAAGAAGTAAACGAACTTGCTCAGATCCTGAAGGATGAGTACGGTATCGAACCCGCCGCTGCAGCTGTTGCCGTAGCCGCAGGTCCCGCCGCAGCCGGCCCCGCTGCAGAAGAGAAGACTTCGTTCGACGTAGTGCTGAAGAATGCCGGAGCCAACAAGCTCAACGTCGTGAAGGTGGTAAAGGCAGAGACCGGTCTTGGCCTTAAGGAGGCAAAAGAACTCGTCGACGGCGCACCCAGCACCATCAAGGAGGCTCTCGCCAAGGCTGAAGCCGAGGCTCTGAAGAAGGCTCTCGAAGAGGCCGGTGCCGAAGTAGAACTTAAATAAAATCACCTGTCAATCAGGTACTCAGGTTAAGTATCGCCCTATCGGGCGGATACTTAACCTTTTTGTGTTAATATTTCAGCAAGGGGGGTCGTGCACGGCCCGACAGAAATATTCAACATCCTCATTGTCAGCTGTGTGGCTGACACGCCGGCAAGATCCGGCCATGATATTATTCCTGCCTTATTTGAGTTACGTTAACGTATTTTATTAGATGTCAGTAACAACAGAAAAACCTCGCGTAAACTTCGCTTCGGTGAAGAACCCGTTGCCTTATCCTGACTTTCTGGAGGTACAGCTGAAGTCGTTTCAGGACTTCCTGCAGCTTGACACTCCTCCCGAGAAGCGCAACAACGAAGGCCTCTACAAGGTATTCGCGGAAAACTTCCCGATCGCGGACACCCGCAACAACTTCGTGCTCGAATTTCTCGACTACTATATCGACCCTCCCCGCTATACGATCGAGGAGTGTCTGGAACGCGGTCTGACCTACAGCGTGCCTCTCAAGGCCAAGCTGAAGCTCTATTGCACCGATCCCGACCACGAGGATTTCGACACGGTGATCCAGGATGTTTATCTTGGGCCGATTCCGTATATGACGGAAAAGGGCACTTTTGTCATCAACGGTGCCGAACGCGTGGTCGTGTCGCAGCTCCATCGCTCGCCGGGCGTTTTCTTCGGTCAGAGCATGCATGCCAACGGCACGAAGCTCTACAGCGGCCGTATCATCCCGTTCCGCGGCTCGTGGATAGAGTTTGCGACTGACATCAATAACGTGATGTATGCATACATCGACCGCAAGAAGAAACTCCCTGTGACTACTCTTCTTCGCGCTATAGGTCTGGAGAGCGACAAGGACATCATCGACATCTTCGGTCTGGCCGAGGAGGTCGAGGTCAGCAAGAGCTCTCTGGAGGCTGCCAAAGGCCGTCGGCTGGCCGCCCGCGTGCTCCGCTCGTGGGTGGAGGATTTCGCCGATTCGGATACGGGCGAGGTGATGACCATGGAGCGCAACGAAGTGGTAGTAGACCGTGAGGAGACCCTCGATGACGAGAATATCGAGCGGATCCTTGAATCGGGCGTGAAGAGCATTCTGCTCCATCGCGAAGACGCCAATACCAACGAATACTCCATCATCCTCAACACTCTGCAGAAGGATCCCACCAACTCGGAGCGTGAGGCCATACAATATATCTACCGGCAGCTCCGCAGCGCCGAGGCGCCTGACGACGCCAGCGCACGCGAGGTGATCACCAACCTCTTCTTCTCCGAGAAGCGCTACGATCTCGGCGAGGTGGGACGCTACCGCATCAACAAGAAACTCGGGCTTACCACTCCCATGGACGTGAAAGTGCTCACGAGGGAGGACATCATAGCCATCATAAAATATCTGATCGAGCTGATCAACTCGAAGGCTGACGTGGACGATATCGACCATCTGTCGAACCGCCGCGTGCGCACAGTGGGCGAGCAGCTCTACAATCAGTTCGGAGTGGGTCTGGCACGCATGGCCCGCACCATACGCGAGCGCATGAATGTGCGCGACAACGAGGTGTTCACTCCCATCGACCTGATCAACGCCAAGACGATCTCGTCGGTGATCAACACTTTCTTCGGCACGAACGCTCTCTCGCAGTTCATGGACCAGACCAATCCTCTGGCCGAGCTGACCCACAAGCGCCGTCTGT
>CALHWU010000003.1 GCA_938039795.1 uncultured Muribaculaceae bacterium | reverse complement strand
CTTGAGGTTGACGGCTATCACTGCATCCCACTGCTGCTCGGTCATGCGCATCATGAGGCCGTCCTTGGTGATGCCTGCATTGTTTACGAGGATGTCGATCGAGCCGAAATCCTTATGGATCTGGTCTACTACAGTTTTTGTCTGTTCGAAGTCAGCTGCATTTGACGCATAACCCTTGACTTTGACACCCAGAGCTGCTATCTCATCTTCTGTAGCTTTGCCGTTTTCGTCGATTACGAGATCGGTGAAGGCGATGTTGGCGCCTTCTTTGGCGAAGCGGAGAGCCAGGGCTTTGCCGATGCCGCGGGCGGCTCCGGTGACGATGGCTGTTTTTCCTTCAAGTAGTTTCATCTTTCTAAGGGATAATATTATATTATTGAGGTATTCGCTAATAATTGTCAGTCGTATAATTGTCAGTCGGTGCTGCGGTTGACGATGCTGTCCATCACGAAATCCACCACATCGCGTCGGAGCTCTTCAAGTTCGGCGGCCCCTTCTTCAAGATTACCCTTGATCATGCAGTAGTAGGCGCCTTGGAAAACCATCGTCAGGAGTGCTTCAAGCCTGTCGGCCTGCATACGTGAGAATGATCCTTTTCTGACCCCCTCATTGAGGATCTCTTTCAGGATCTCACGCTCCTTGACGGTGGCCATACGACGGATCCGTTCGACTCTTTTGAAGTCGAGGCTGAAAAGAGAGCGTATGGTTCCAGGGTGATAGGAACTCACATCGTCGATCGTGTCGAAACGTCCGATGAGAAACCGGCGCAGTTTCTCTTCCGGCGCCAGATCCGACTGAGCCGTGAGCCGCAGGCGCTCTACCTGTCGGTCGCTTTCGCGTTCTATGACTGCATTGTAGATTTCACGCTTGTTCTTGAAATAGGTGTAGATGGTGCGCCTCCCCTTGTCAGAGGCGGCCGCAATATCGTTCATTGTTGTGTTCTCGACCCCTTTGTGTACAAAGAGTTGCCGGGCCACATCGATGAGCTTTTCGCGAGTCTTTAGAACCATATCTGCACAATTACTCTTTCAGTGTGCGAAATTACTCAAAATTGTCGAATTAACATCTATTGTAGGCCTATTTTTAGCTGCGGGCGGCTCTATACGGCGGTTTTTTCGTAATTTCGCAGTCTGATACATCATTCCTGACCATAACTATGATCAAATACAGTCCAGTGGTAAAAAGTCTTTTGATAGGTTGTTCGGTGGCCTATGCCCTCGTATCGTCTGCGGCCGGCCCATCATCTCCCCTTGGCGTCAGCGGTGTCAAGGATTCACAGCTCGGCATATATATAGCGGATATAGCCACGGGAGAGCCTCTCCGTGATATCAACAGCCGCAGGGCTTTCATCCCGGCGAGTATTACCAAGGCCCTGACATCGGCATCTGTTCTGACTCTGATGAACCCGTCCGACCGCTACGAGACTTCAGTAGAAGCTGTAGGCAAGATCTCCGGAGACCTCCTTCGCGGTGATATTGTAGTGCGCTGTGTGGGTGATCCTACAGTCGAATCAGCATACTTTGATGAGGCGGCCGGCTTTTCCGACAGTATTGCGGCAGCAGTTTGCGCTGCCGGCATAAAGCGTGTGACAGGTACCGTGGTCATCGATTCATCGCTGATACCGGAGGATCGTGTCCCGGCCGGGTGGGCTGACGAGGACATCGTGTGGCCGTATGGTACTTCTCACCATGCAGCTAATTTCCGTGACAACAAGTTCGTGCTTACTCTCCCGTCAGGTAAATCGGTTCCGTTCGTTCCGGATCTGAAGGTCTCTCATACTCCGGCGAAAGGATCGCTCAAGGTCGATCGCAAGAAAGATTCCAAGGTCATATTGTCACGAGGCAATGCTCGGCGCAATGGCGAGAGTATAACGGTGGCCACTCCTGATCCTGCTCCGGTGATGCGCCATGAGGTGATGCAGAAGCTTCGCAAAAATGGAGTGGAGATAGCCGAGGTAGCGCAGTCGGATGCCGATGGCGACGTGACAGCCCTTTATGTACATCGGTCGCCCGCGCTGGTGGATATACTTCGCAGTCTTATGTTCAGAAGCGACAATATGATGGCCGAGGCTATGCTTCGCTCGGTGGCGCCGGGTCAGTTGCGTTCGGAGGCCGTAAGGACTGAGCTCGACATGTGGGAGACACGCGATGTCGATACACAGCGTGTGGTGCTGGAGGACGGCAGCGGTCTCTCCCGCAACGACAGGCTTACTCCGATGTTTCTCGCCGACGTTTTTACATGGATGGCCTCTCATTACAAAGCGCCTGATTATGTCAGTCTCTTCCCGAAAGCCGGACGAGAGGGTACTCTCAAAAGTTTTCTCCGCGACACTCCGCTTGAAGGGCGAGTGGCCCTTAAGACCGGCAGTATGAAAGGAGTGCAGTCATATGCCGGATATCTTCTCGGTGAGGATGGTCTGCCTACACATGTCATAGTGGTGATGGTCAACGGATTCACATGCGGACGAGCCACTCTCAAGACAGGAATAGAGGATATGCTTCTCTCTATGTTCGCACCCGATTATGTTAGGCCTGTCAAGCATGTCGTCAAGAAGTCTAAAAAGAAAACTTCCGTGAGTCGTAAGGGCACGACTGCCAAATCATCCAGGAAGAAGCGCAGGGCTTGAGGCTATTTTTGGTGCCGGATGGATTGACCTATTCAAAAAATACTTAATTTTGCGGCTGAAATTAAAAGCGACTTACTTATGTACAGCAATGAAAAAGCCAAGCAGATACTGACACTCGCTCTTGAGATCGAGGGTCTGGCTCTTCTGATACAGAGGCGCGGCGACCTGGTGAATCCGGAGGTGAACTATATATTGCGCGACAAAGCATCATCCCTTCATTCTCTGACGGAGGAGATGGCCGGCAGCAGCTGTGATCCCGTCTCTTCCGACGCGATCGCCCCGGAAGAATCATCCGATGACGGTGGACGCTCTCAGGCCGCTGCACCATGCAGCTCCATGGCAGAGACCTCAGTCGAATCCGATGATTCGGCTATCGCCGTGTCGGCTGTTGGAGAGGAGGAGGCCGACAGCAATGTGGCAGAAACTGCCGAAGAGCGGCCGACAGCCCAAGTAGCAGTTTCCTCGCCCGTGGCTGAAAACAATCCGCAGCATGTCCAGCCGGTGTTTACTCTCAACGACCGTTTCCGTTTCATCCGTGAGCTCTTCAAAGGAAACAGTCAGGATTTCAACGATACTTTGAAGCTGCTGTCGTCCATGACGTCGGCCGACGAGGTGGTGGAATACCTTACCGAAGATCTTTGCCTTGATCCCGAAAATCAGGATGTGGCAGATTTTACCGCAATAGTCACTCAGCGGTTCGACTGATGGCAGGCCGGCTGTTTATTGTTCCGACGCCGGTGGGAAACCTCGCCGACATGACTCCACGGGCTATCGATACTCTGCGGGAGGCTGATCTTATTTTGGCCGAGGATACGCGCACGAGCGGTGTGCTGCTTCGCCATTTCGGCATATCTACCCCCGTGGTGAGCCACCATAAGTTTAACGAGCATCTGACTGTAGGCTCCTTTGTCGACCGGATAGAGGCCGGAGAGACCATAGCTCTTATTACCGATGCCGGCACTCCCGGCATATCGGATCCGGGATTCCTCATATCGCGCGAGTGCCGCAGAAGGGATGTGGAAGTGATTACTCTGCCGGGGCCGACAGCTTTTGTCCCTGCTCTGGTCGACAGCGGGATACCTTGCGAAAGATTTTGCTTCGAGGGATTCCTGCCTCAAAAAAAAGGAAGAGCGACACGCCTCGCCGAGATCGCGGCAGATACACGCACTACTGTCATATACGAGTCGCCGCTGCGTCTGGCCCGTACACTCGACGACCTCGCGGCTGCATGCGGGGCCGACAGGGAAGCGTCCGTGAGCCGGGAGATCTCAAAGGTCCACGAAGAGACGCGTCGTGCAACGTTAGGACAGCTCGCCCAATATTTCTCGCAAAACAATCCTAAAGGAGAAATCGTTATTATCGTAGCGGGAAACAAGGAGTTGTCGTCTCGTCCACAACATAAAAACAAATACAGACACGACATCGGGGAGCAGTAATTAGGCCCTACCGAAGCAAAAATTGGAAAATCATCAATTCAACTATTATGAAGAGAACAATCGTAATGGCTCTCGCAGCGGCCGCCGTAATGACTTCATGCGGCACTCGCGAAAAACTTGAAAAAGCCGAAGAACAGAACGTGCAGCTCAATTCGGAGCTTCAGGCCACGCTCGCCACACAGGATTCGCTGTTTGCGCTCATCAACGACATCACAGCCGGAATGGGGCAGATCAAGGATCTTGAGCACATAATCTCCACTCCCGGCAATATTTCCGACTCACGTTCACAGAAAGATCAGCTCCGCAACGATATGGTGGCTATTCAGGAAGCTCTGCAGCAGCGTCGCGACAGGCTTGCGCAGCTTGAGGAAAAGCTCCGCAAAAGCGGCAGCCAGAATGCCACCCTCACCAAGACGATAGAAAACCTCAAGGCCCAGATATCCGAGCAGGAAACGGAGATAGCTACGCTTCATAATCAGCTTGCCGCCGCTAACGTGCAGATAGCAAGTCTCGGCCAGAAAGTTGATTCGTTGAGTTCCACTGTCACTACAGTCACCACCGAACGCGAGGCGGCCAGAAATGAGGCAACGCAGCTCAACGACGAGCTCAACACATGCTACTATGCAATAGGCAACAAATCGGAGCTCCAGAAAAACAAAATCATACAGACCGGTTTCCTGCGGAAGACCAAAATCATGGAGGGTGACTTTGAGAAAGCTTACTTCATCAAGGCCGACAAGCGCACGCTCCGCAGCATACCTCTTCACAGCAAAAAAGCTGAGGTGATGACAAAACAGCCGGCGTCAAGTTATGTCATAGAGGACGAGGACGGACAGAAAGTACTGAAGATCAAGGATCCCTCACAGTTCTGGCAACTCAGTAATTTCCTGGTGATCAAGGTCGACTGATCTTTAATCCAACCGATATACATGCGGCCGTACCCTGGGTAATGCCAAAGGGGGCGGCCGCTTTCTTTATATTATGGCCATCGGCGGAATAGGGGATTGCCCAGTATGAATAAATAAAAAGCTAAAGGGTGCAATAAGGATGATTGTGGAGCGTTTTATATTAAAATACGATATTCACAATAAGGGAAATAGTCATCATGACCGGATTGTTAAATAGCGGCAGACGTTATGGAAGGTTGATCAGGCCGGCACTGTCGGCCATGGCTCTCCTTATGGTGTTATTGTCGTTCTATCTGACATCATGGCTCATAGGAAGCGGACAGAGTATGGCATGGCTGTCGCCCAAGGTCGTCCTTTCGGCATTGATCGCCTGGATAATCGCAGGCATGAGACTCGTGAGGCCTACCGAACTGAGGGCGCTTAAAATGGAGCATACGGCACGCAGCGCCATCCATGCATGCGTCTGTCATCTGCTGTGGTTCATTGTATTGCTGTATCTGACTGGGGCTCCCCATGTTGAATGGAGCACGCTCGCCATATTCTATGCCTTATTGTTTCTTTCGCTCCCTGTCGCCTACACGATGTCGCTGCAGTTGTTGAAGTTTATGCGTCGACGCGGCCGTAATCACAGTAAGGTGGTAATAGTTGGTATGAACAAGACTGCGGCACGTCTGTATGACATGATGAGAAATGATGGCTACGGATATGTGGTGATGGGAGTCTTTGACGATAATCCGGCTGAAACCGCTCCCGAGGGGCTGCAGGTCATGCCGTTGAGCGCTCTTGACGCATTCATCAGGGAGAATGATGCGGAAGAGATTTTCTGCACGCTTGCGGGAGATGACGAGACCGCGCTGCTCGAATCAATGGAGGTGGCCGACAACAATGCAGTGACGCTGCATGTAGTGCCGCAGCTGTCGCGGTTTGTCAACCGTGGTTTTGCTGTCAATGAAATTGGCCGACTGCCTGTGATGACGCCTCTCAGCAGTCCCCTCGCATCGCGTTTCAATGTGGCTTTGAAGCGTTCGCTCGATATAGTCGCGGCTCTTTTGGGTATCGCACTGTTCCCTGTATTCTTCATACCGATTGCCTTGTGCATCAAACTCACATCGCCAGGCCCGGTATTCTATCGTCAGAAACGGACAGGACTTAAAGGGCGCACGTTTGACTGTCTGAAGTTCCGTACGCTCCTTCATGACAATTCCGACGAGTCACCTGTGGAAAAATGCGATCCAAGGGTGACCGGCGTAGGCCGCTTTCTGCGACGGACGTCGCTCGACGAACTGCCTCAGGTATTCAACGTGCTGAAAGGCGATATGTCTATTGTCGGCCCTCGACCGCATATGGTGTCACATACCGATATATACCGCGATCTGGTGGATCATTACATGCTCCGTCATATAGTAAAACCGGGGATAACAGGCTGGGCGCAGGTCAACGGTTACAGAGGCGCCACCGACCAGCTCTGGAAGATGGAAAGGCGTGTGGAATGCGACGTGTGGTATATCGAACACTGGTCGTTGCTGCTCGACCTGAAGATCATTGTCCGGACGATAATCAACATTATCAGGGGCGATGACAATGCCTACTGAAAGTGACAGCTTCCAGCGGAAATCTTACTGTTGTCATAAGTGATAAAACAGCGGCTGTCCGGAGGACAGCCGCTTGATGATTGTATGAGACTATGATGTCGGTAACAGTCAGATGTTGGAGTCGATGATCTTGATTTTTTCAGTGAGCTGGGCTATCTCTTCCTTGAGATGCTGCATCTTTCGCTCCATTTCCTTGACGATTGAGTCGCCGCTCTTTGATCTGGAGTTGAAGAAGCCCATATTGTTTTCGTAGGTCTTCAGCTCCTGCCGGCGTTGTTCGCAGGCTCTGACCAGACGGTCGCGTTCGCGGGAGAGCTTGCCGGAGTCGCCGGCTGCGGCTTCCACGCCGGCCTGAAAGTCGGCCATGCGGGCGCGGTTTTCCTTTATGTCGAGCTTGTCGAACAATGCTCCCACTACTTCACGGTAAGCATCCTGAAGCTTGTCTTTGTCGCGGAAAGGCACATGACCTGTCTCCTGCCACTGTTTGCGCAGCTGCTGCACCTCTGCGATAGCGTCCTCGCGTGATGTTTCGTCATTGTCTGAAGCGATGGCGTTCAGACGGCTGATGATTTCCTTTTTTGTCGCGAGATTGGCCTGTTCCGTACGCCGGGTGTCGCCATTGATCTTTTTTTTGCGGTCAAAAAATGTGTCGCAAGCCTTGATGAAACGCTTCCAGATGGCATCGCTGTTTTTGCGCGCGACCGGTCCGATCGTCTTCCATTCTTTCTGAAGCGCCACAATCGCATCCGTGGTCTTTTTCCAGTCGGTGCTTTCTGACAGCGCCTCGGCTTTTTCGCACAAAGCTGTCTTCTTGGCCATGTTTTCGGCAAACTCTGCCTTGGTCTTTTTGAAGAATTCTGATTTTCGGCCGAAGAAATCGTCGCATAGCGCGCGGAACCGGTTGAACAGTGCCGTATTGGATTTGCGTGAGGCATATCCGGCTTTTTTCCACTCTTCCTGCGCTTCGAGGATGGTCTTGGTCATGGTGTCCCATTCCTGATAGGTAGACGGTTTGCCGAAATCGAGCGCTTCAAGGCGTTCGCAGAGAGCTGTCTTGATCTCCTCGTTCTCGCGTTCGCGGGCCTTGCGCTCTTCGAAATGTGCCTGATATTTTTTGTTGATCTCGGCCGAAGCATCCTTGAAAGAAGCCCATATCTCTTCCCTGACATCTTTGGCAACAGGCCCGATTTCTCTCCATTTGTCGTGAAGGCTCTGCAACCTGCGGAATGCTGTGATCACGTCGGGTTCGTCGACAAGTTTGCGGGCCTCGTCGAGCAGCAGCTGTTTCTCGGCCAGATTCTTCTTGAAATCATAGTCGCGAAGTTCTTTGTTGACTTTCCACTGATCGTAGAAAGCCTCCACTGCATCCTGATAGTTTTTCCATACAGTGGTGGCATTTTGCGGGGGCACATCGCCCGTCTCCTTGAATTCTGTCTGAATCTCCTTGATGCGCGGATAATGACGGTTCACATTGTCGGTGTCGGCTGCAAGGGTATTGAGCTCGGCTATCAGAGCCTCTTTCTTTTCAAGATTGGCTGCCTGACGGGTCTCTATCTCCGCTCTCTGACGTGCTTTCTTCTCTTTCAGGGCAGTCAGAGCTGCCTTGAACCGTTCTTCGATAGGATCTTCAGTAGCGGTGAAGGCTTCTCCTTCCTCGCCGGCTTCCTCTTTCCGACGAATGATCAGTTCGTTGTGGAGCATATAGAACTGTTGCTTGATGCGGGCTACGTCATCAGCGACAATCTCCGAGTCCTCGGCGATGATCTTTTCAATGGTCTCCAGAAGAGACTCTCGTGTGACGTTCTCTTCACAGGCGCATTCGGCTTCAGTAGGATTCTCTCCCTGAAGCTCCTCTTTTGGCAGGTTAGGCTCCACAGCTGTTTCGTTGAGTTGTTCGGCCCGGTCAAGCATTTCCATAATTAAGAAATTAACTGGTTTATGGTATTGTTAGGGTGTATCCTGTCGGTAGGTATAGCCGGCAGAATCTATTTGGTTGCCAAAATAAGACATTATTTCTTATAATTCAACATTTTTTCAAAAAAAACATTCGATCAATATCGGGGCTATGATTGCATCCGGTAGCCTGTCTCTGTAAGGATGGTCTTCTTCAGATCATGAATCCGTTATACAAAAGCTGCCTTGAAAGTATGAATCTGACGTTGGAAATGTTTAATTTTGCAGAATGAATCGAATAGTGCACATAGTAGTGGCTGCGGGAAGCGGCCGGCGGTTTGGGGCTGATCTTCCCAAGCAGTTTCATCTGCTTGGAGGCAAACCGGTGCTTATGCATGCTGTCGACTCGATGCGCAGATTTGGAGGCGGCGGCTTGGTGGTCACTGTGCTTCACCCTGATTATATAAGTTACTGGAACGATGTCTGTGTATCATTCGGGTTTGATCCCGGCGTCATTGTCGCCGGAGGAGACACCCGCTGGATGTCGGTACGCAATGCCCTTGATGTTTATGGTAATGATGCCGATATAGTCACGATCCATGACGGAGCCCGTCCGCTCGTCGGAAGGAGTGTGGTGGAGAGGGTGATCTCGACAGTGCAGGCAGGCGCTGTAGGTGCGGTTCCGGCTATTCCTTTGTCGGACTCTTTAAGACAGATTGACGGCGGGGGACATTCCTCGGCTGTGGATAGGTCCTCTTTTGTGGCCGTGCAGACTCCTCAGGGTTTTTCCGGAAAAGAGTTGAGAACAGCATATAACGCTCCTTTCAGCCCGTTGTTCACAGACGATGCATCGGTAATAGAGGCAGCAGGTTATGATGTGACGCTGGTGGAAGGATCGTCTGTCAATATGAAGGTCACCAATCCCGTTGATCTTGCAATAGCTGAAATACTCCTCGGCCGATGCAGCGACTGAATGCCACGGATATAAAATTTGTAAAAGGTGTAGGGCCTAAAAGGGCTGCCGTGCTTTCTGCCGAACTCGGAATAAAGAGTGTCGGGGATCTCCTGCGTCATTATCCCTCACATTATGTCGACCGTACGAAAATTTATCCTATCTCGTCGTTTGAGGGAGAGATGCCGGCGGTTCAGGTCAGAGGCCGATTTGTGTCGTTCGCCTTGCAGGGCGAAGGTGCCAAAACCCGTCTGGTCGGCCTGTTTTCCGACGGCACTTCGACAATGGAAGTCGTATGGTTCCGTCAGATCAGAAAACTCAGGGAACTGTATACTACTATGACCGAATATGTGCTGTTTGGCAAACCTTCGGTCTTCTGCGGCCGCTGGAGCATGGTGCATCCAGAGGTTGAGTCACCGTCGGATATGCGTTCGGAAGCCGGGCTGCGTCCGGTATATCCGCTGACTGAAAAACTGCGTAATCAGGGCATAAATTCGCGATCGATCCACAATATCGTCAAAACGGTCATCGACAGTATCGTGCGTCACGGAATAGCCGATCCGATCCCTGCGGCTCTGTTGCGCCGTCACGGTTTGCCTTCGCTTTCCGACGCGATCCGCGATATCCACTGTCCTTCGTCGCCGGCAGTGGCCGAAAGGGCGCGGTCACGCATGAAATTCGACGAGTTGTTCTATCTGCAGCTCGACATCTTGCAATACTCGCAGCGGCGCAAGCTGTCGGTAGGCGGATTCAGATTCTCGCACATAGGGAGGTATTTCAATACCTTCTATAAGGAACATATGCCTTTTGAACTGACAGGGGCGCAGAAAAGAGTCATTAAAGAGATCAGAGCAGATATGGGATCCGGACGGCAGATGAACCGTCTGCTTCAGGGAGATGTGGGCAGTGGAAAGACTCTTGTGGCGCTCCTGTGCATGCTCATAGCGCTCGACAATGACACCCAGGCATGCCTGATGGCGCCGACGGAAATCCTTGCTTCGCAGCATTTCGACACGATAAGCAGCCTTGTAGCGCCTATAGGGATAAATGTCAAACTCCTTACGGGATCAACGCCTGCCGCCCAGAGAGCCGTGATCCACCGACAGCTTGAAGACGGATCACTGCATATTCTTATAGGCACTCACGCGGTGATAGAGGACAATGTCGTGTTCAGGAATCTCGGTTTTACAGTCATCGACGAGCAGCATCGCTTCGGAGTGGCCCAGCGTGCCAGACTGTGGAAGAAGAATGCCATACCTCCTCATGTCCTCGTGATGACTGCGACCCCGATACCGCGCACTCTGGCCATGACCGTATATGGCGATCTCGACGTTTCGGTGATCGACGAGTTGCCGCCGGGCCGAAAGCCGGTCACCACGTTGCTCCGCTTTGACGATCACCGGATTGATGTCTACAAGGGAATGGGACGGGAACTTAAGGCAGGGCGTCAGGCATATATCGTGTATCCGCTCATAAAGGAGAATGAAAAGGTCGATCTTAAAAGCCTTGAGGAGGGCTATGAATTCGTCCGCGATAATTTCCCGTCATACAGGGTGGCTTTTGTCCACGGCCGCATGAAGCCGGCTGAGAAAGACTGTCAGATGGAGCTGTTTGCCTCCCACAAGGCCGATATACTGGTAGCCACAACGGTGATAGAGGTCGGAGTCAATGTGCCCAATGCATCCGTGATGATTATTGAGAACGCCGAGCGATTCGGACTGTCTCAGCTTCACCAGCTCAGAGGGCGAGTGGGCCGTGGCGCCGACCAGAGCTATTGCATACTCATGACCCGGCACAATATTTCGGCAGAGACCCGCAAGCGCCTGCAGGTCATGACATCGACTACCGACGGATTTGTCGTAGCCGAGGCTGATCTCAAAATGCGTGGGCCCGGCGATCTTGAAGGCACATTGCAGAGCGGTATGGCTGTAGATCTGAAAATTGCGAGCCTGGCTACAGATGGCCAGCTTGTACAGATCGCCCGCGACGCCGCGTCTGATGTCCTCGGTCAGGATCCTTCGCTTTCAGCTCCTGAGCATTCGGCGATAAGACGCGAACTTGAGAGGGTATTCCAGCGCACTAACGACTGGAGCCGCATATCCTGACGGCGCAACATATAACATTAAGTCATTCAACACATTTTAAGGATGGTTAAACATGCGAACCAGGCCATTTACAATAGTAATGATATTTTAGTGTATTTTTACAATTATGCTTAATCGCTTGTTGTTTAGCGGGTTGCTATGGTGTGAGCGCGCTTTTTTGTCGCAAATGGTTCACCATTAGCCATAATGGTTTGGCAATATTGAATAATCTTGCTATCTTTGAACAACTTTCAATGGGAAAGCTAAAAATATCTAAAACCTCATGGAAAAAACATTAGTGATATTCAAGCCCTCCGCCATGGAGCGCGGTTATGTCGGACAGATTCTGGCGCGTTTTCAGCAGAAAGGGCTGATAATCTCAGGTCTCAAAATGATGCAGCTCGACGAGGCTATCCTTCGCGAGCACTACAGTCATCTTGTCGACATGGCTTTTTTCCCATTCCTGCTCAAGGCTATGATGGCTTCGCCTGTTATAGTCATGTGCCTTTCAGGCAAGGATGTCATTAATGTGGTTCGTCTCATGACCGGTGCTACAAACGGCCGCGAGGCTCTTCCCGGCACAATCCGCGGTGACTTCTCGATGAGCAATCAGGAAAACATAATCCATGCTTCCTCCTCTCCCGAAGATGCCGAGGCTGAGATCAAGCGTTTCTTCAAACCTGAGGAAATCTTCGACTGGATGCCGAAATCCCTTGAGTTTACCTACTCGCCGTTGGAAGTTAAATAATGACTACGATAAATCTACCAGAGAAAAAGTAATACACCTATCCTGATGATCCAGTTAAAGTATATCGGATTTGCGGCAGTAATGGCAGTCCTGTCGGCTGCAGCCCCAGCGCAGGCACAGTTTAAGCTGCCCGACAATCACAATAAGGAACACGAGGATCTCCTTGCGTCGCAGAAGCCTCTTTCGGCTGATATCAAGGTGATCAATACTCTGAAATATATCAGCGAGCTCTCCAAGGTGGAAGCCCCTGACGAGGCGGAAGTCTACGGCGAATTTTGGGAAAGCGATCGTGTCAATCCCTACGCCAACGCAATTATTCCTGATTCAAAGGATATTGACGTGAGCGGATACTTCCATCCTGTTCCCGGCCATGTCACTTCCAACTATGGCTACCGTCGGCGTTATGGCCGTATCCACCGCGGTATCGACCTGAAACTTTCGGTAGGAGATACTGTCCGTGCGGCATTCGACGGCAAAATCCGACTGACCAAATTCGAGCGCCGCGGTTACGGCTATTACGTAGTGATACGTCATGACAACGGCATGGAGACGGTCTACGGCCACCTGTCGCGTTTCCTCGTGAAGCCCGACCAGAGGGTAAAAGCCGGTGAGCCGATCGCTCTCGGAGGCAATACAGGCCGAAGCAGCGGTCCGCATCTTCACTTCGAGACACGGTTCATGGGTATCGCCATAAATCCGACGGCTATCATAGACTTCGAGAATAAAGTGACTCATAAGGATGTGTTCTCATTCAACAAGGCACTCCACAATAAGGCGCAGAGCTATAAACCAAAAGCCAAGTCAAAACGCAAATATGCGCGTCGCACCACCTCAAAGTCGAAAAAGCGCTGACACTGAAGATCAGATAATAACGAAGCCCCGGGATTTCTTCTAATGGATTTTCCGGGGCATCGGTTTTTATTTGTGGCTGTATATCATTAGTGTCCACTAAAAAATCATAAGAGTACTTTGAAATTATTGAAATTCAA
>CALHWU010000002.1 GCA_938039795.1 uncultured Muribaculaceae bacterium | reverse complement strand
CCACCTGTGACGCTGTCGGTGAACGCGAATGCATTAGCCTCCTTGCCAGGTAGTTTTGCCATAGGCACCTCAAAAGGCTCATGGCTGCTCGATGTCTGTATGACTGTCAGGCGCGGGGAGGCGTCCGGGCGTGGCGATGCCAGATCGGTCTCCACGCGTCGGAAAAGCACGTCGTCGTGGGTGCCCCATTTCCCGAGCCGCTGAGACAGGGGGAAGTCAGTATCAGCCACGATATTTTCGAACCCTCCGGCTGCGAGCAATGCCCGCATGTTGGTGAAATTGACGTCACCGCCGTAATAATATGTCAGTTCATACCCGGCCTCTTTCAGCGCCAGAGGCAGGGATGGGAGCGACTCGATCTTGCCGACCGACTTCATGACGCTCACCGTAGGAATGCCCGGATAGGCCGATAGCACTGATGCGAGAGCACGGTCGGTGCGGAAGCTGCTGGCATAGAATTCGGTGAAGTTGAGTCCGGTGGCTGCTATGCTGTCGAGGCGCACGGCTATGGCCTCCCCGCCGGCTGACGGCATAAGGTGGGTGGAAAAGCTTTCGAGAAGTATCAGGCAGATGTCGGGCCGGTCGATCGACAGCAGGGTGGTGTCGCGGTCGCGGAGCGACGTCCGGATCAGGCTTGGCCTTAGCTTTTCGATTTCGGCGTCGCTCAGTGAGTTGAGGCTTTTCACCTCCGTGTCCTGATGCGTGGCCGAGTAGAGGAGGTTGAAGGCCGGATTGGTAGCAGCGTGGTTGAGCCGCATCTCCGGGCTGAAGTATGCTCTCCCTGGGTTCATCGTCGACACGGTGAAGCCGCCCCGGATAGGGATAAAGAGGAGTCCCGTGATCAAAGCCAGGACTATAGTGGCCTTCACTCTCGTTCCCTTGCGGGGGTGCGGAAGCTGCAGCCTGACAATCAGCCGGTCATAGAGGAGGAATATCGCTATGGAGGTGATGATGATGCAGGCAGTTCCTCCGGCCTTCTGCATGAGGGTCAGGCCTCCGGTGACGGCCGACGGAGATGTCAGGAAGTAGAAGATCGGTGTCATGTCGAGCTTGAAACCCCAGTGGGAATAGAGGGCGGCGTCGAGCACGAGCACAGTGGCTGCAAGCAGGCTTATGATGATGAAATATATCTTCTCGGCGATCTCCTGCAGCCGGCTGCGGATCCATAGACGGGCTATGGCAAGGAGCGCCGGGATGACGCTGATGTAACCTGCCATAGTACAATCCATCGGAAGTCCGTGGCCTATCGCAGCGATGGCCTGACTGAGGCCGAAGGGCCGGTAGACCGTCAGATGGCAGAGCATGAAAGCTATTTTCCCGACTGCAAACAGAGCTACTGTCAGCAGGAATGTAAAAGCGATCTTGCAGATATATCTCAACATTTTTTTAGCGGTTTTGTTTCCCCTTGATGATTTTGCGGTCGCGGGCGGCGAGTCTGTCGGTGAGATTTTCCGGGACGAAACGCCAGTTTCGGTCGGTTTCCGGCTTGATTACTCCGCGTTTTTCGATCTCTTTCATCATATAGTAGCGCAGGTCAGCGTCGGTGCTTGAGAGCGTGCGGCATTTCAGCTCATCTTTGGTCAGTCCGGCTCCGCTTGTCATCAGGTCGCCCCCTCCGTTGCCACGGTAAGAGTTGACGGCTACGGTGTAGGTCTTCTTCGGATCGAACGGCGTGCCGTCGGCCATCGAAAGTATATTGACTCTTTCGCCTTTCGGACGCGTGATGTCGACGGTATATCTTATTCCGGCGGCCGAGTCGAAGTTGTATGCCGGGTTGCGGAGGCGGTTGTCATGAACCGACGGGCGTTTCGACCGGAAGAGCAGCAGATGTCCGTCGGGACGTGTTGCAGCGGTGTCAACCCATATCGAATATGATTCTTCGAGATAATTCTTGATCTCTTCGCCGGTGAGACTCATGGTCAGAAACATGTTCTCATACTTGTAAAGTCCGAACATATCGCTGACTCTTATATCACCCGGGTTAATGACCGCATCTATCGACAGTGGCGCGGCAAAAGATATGTCGGCGCCTGTCAGTTCCATCTGCAGCCGGTGGATCAGCGTCATGAATGCTGACGGGCCGAACAATGCTTCCGATGAGTCAAACGTCCCCTCGCTGCGGCCGATGATCCTGCCGGTAAAATCTTCCACAGCCTGTCTGTCGGCGTCGAAGCGTTCAAGGAAACGCTTGGATGGCGCCAGGCTGTCGACATCGGCAAGCGTGCCGCTTACATTTTTGTCGGTCATTTTGCCCTCTTTGTCGATATTGACGGTGATGCTGACCACTCCAACAGTTTTCGCATCATTGGCCGGATTAAGGATTACCACCGGTTTGCCGTCGGGGTTCATTACCACACGATTGTCCCGCTGGTGGTCATGGCCTCCGAGTATTATATCGAATCCGGCCACATTGCGTGCCACATCGAGGCATGCGTTCTCTGTAATTCCCGGTCGCGGATTGGTGTCGGAGTGACCTGAATGGAACAGACCGACGATAATGTCGGGATTCTCGCGCTCCCTTACGATGTTGATCCATTTGCGTGCCGAGGTCGTGATGTCTTCAAAACGGAGTCCGCTCCACAGCGGCTCGGGGAGCCACATCGGTATGCCGGGGGTGAGCATGCCTATCACGGCGATTTTTACACCCTGGCGTTCTATGACGGTATATGGTTTCAGATACGGTCTGCCTGAAGATATTTCGATGACGTTGGCGCCGAGAACAGGCACGTTTGTACCGCGGATCCACCGGTCATATACGTTGTGACCGGTCTCAACGTCGTGGTTGCCTATCGTGGCCGCGTCGTAACCCATGTAATCGTAGATCTCCGAGGCAATGTGGCGCGATGTCGTGTCGACATAATTATAGTAGTAGACTGTCGGCTGCCCTTGCAATATGTCGCCATTGTCGAGCAAAATTATGGATTCATCGCCATACGACGCACGCAGCGAGTCCACAAGTGTCGCGATCCTCGCCATGCTCCCATCCCACGGCGTCCTGGTGATGAAATTGTACGGGAAGAAGTTGCCGTGGACATCTGATGTCTCCACGATCTTCAGATTCACCTCTATAGGCGAACTGTGCGCACTGTCTGCGGCTGTTGCCGCCAATGTTATGCCCATGGCTGTAAGGAGAGCGGTTGGTTTTATGAGTTTCATCGTCGTGGCGTTCTGTTAAGTGTTTGTTGAGTCCAGGCAGACGTTGCGGCAGTTTATGTCAGGTAGTTAAATTGCTGCCGGTGTAGAGGCAGCGGATTTTGCCTACTTTCAGTTTCCCTTCGAGTTTCAGCGGTATGTGGTCGGATGCTGTACTGATCCAGGTATCGATATCGTCGGAGGTTTTCGATGATTTTTCGTCGGTGAATGTGAAGCTTATGCGGTAGGTGGGATATGTACGGCCGTCGAGTTTCAGATTCTCTTTGCCGACATATCTGATGGTGAGCAGTTCTTTCCGTTTGCCTGAAAAAATGTTGAGTGTCTTGGTATATCCCGGTTGCATCGCCGCGAAATCGAGCATGCGCAGATAATAGAATACGCTGACGAGATCCACCGTCGGCCCCTCGGCTTTCAGTGTGATCTCCGAATGGCTTATTTCGCCTTTTTTCTTGCGGCGCATGCGGTGTGATGTGCCGGTGAACAGGTCGCCGCTGCGGCTGATATGGATTATGTCGTGGTCAAAACGTCCGTCCTCGTGGGCTATGCGCTCGTAGCGCCGGGGCAGCATATCGTGGCGGTCCATGACGGAGATCAGGGTGTCGCGCAGCCTGTAGAAGTGGTCGGCCCATGGCTCTGAACGGGCATAGAGTGTCGCCTGAAAGTGATCGGGAGCTGCTGTGAGCCGCAGTGTGGCTCTGCCGGCCTGTTTCTGTACGATGCCCCACTTGAACATCACTTTGTAGTGGAGTGTCTCGTCGGCGAAGCCTACGGCCTTAGCAGGCATTATTGCCGAGAAAATGATCAGAAAGGATATTAGGAGTGTTTTCATAGTCGCGAATTGATGTCGGGGAAGGGGAGTGCCGACCTTGAGGCCTGTTCGATACGCTTGTTGCGCCAGCATTTGCGGCATACGGAAATATAGCGGTCGTTGCCGCCTATCTCCACCTGCTGGCCCGAGTCGACGAAGTCGCCGTTGGCATCGATGCGCGCGTTGACTATCGTCTTGCGGCCGCATGTGCAGGTCGACTTTATCTCGTCGATCGAGTCGGCTATCTCGAAGAGACGCCGCGATCCTTCGAACAGACGGGTGCGGAAGTCGGTTCGCAGTCCGTAGCATATTACGTTGCTGCCGAAGTCGTCGACTACACGCGAAAGTTGGTCGACCTGTGCTTCGGTGAGAAACTGTGCCTCGTCGATCAGAAACCAGTCGATGACGGCCATGTTTTCTTCAAACAGCTTTTCGGCAAGCTGATACAGGTCGGTGTCGCCGTAGATCCACATGCACGGGCGTTCTATGCCGATGCGCGAGCGGATGACGTTGTTGTTTTCGCGTGTGTCGACTATCGGTTTGAGACACACGTGTTTCATGCCCCTTTCCTCAAGATTGTAGGCCGTCGTCAGCAGGAGAGCGGTTTTCGCCGATCCCATCGTGCCGTAACGGAAATATAGCTTGCCTCTTCGGTTCATGCTCCTGGAATGATTCGTTGGCGCACATGTCAGCGCGGCAGTGCTTCATGTACGTTCCGCAAAGTTACAAAATTATTCTTCATCCCCCGCTTTTACCGAATCATTTATGGGCAAACGGTACGTTGAAAGATGTCGTCAGAGGTTGAAAATTAGGAAGGTGTCGTCGGTGAGGTCGGGATTGATGGCTACGATGCGGTCGGGTGAGGGGAGGACTACGAATGATTCCACAGGCTTCGACAGGCGGTAGCGGACTTCGGGCTTGCCGTCAAGACTGTAGCGTTCGATGATATCCGAATGATGATCGGGCAGAGCGCCCCATTCCACTCCCGCACGGGAGGCCCAGAAACTGTCGAGACCGGAGGCGATCCATTCGTAATATACCGTGTTGAAGTCGGAATTGTATTTATACTTGTCGGATGTCGGTTCCACGTCAAACCAATAGAGATCATGGCTGTCGGTCGATCCTCGCGATGCGGTGATCTTCATGTGATCTGCTTCGATGCTGCCGAATTCCAGACAGTTCTGAAAGAAATATGCGCACATGAATCGTTTGCCGTCGGTGGTGATGCGGTAGTCATCGTATTCGGGGTGGAAATCCCGGCCGAGACGTCGCTCGTAGTCAAATGTCGAGGGTAGAGTGTCGATAGGCGTCATCCTCTCGATATCCCAAAGCTGGCGTCGTACGGAATGGAAGCCGGCATTCCTTAACAGAAGCCGGTCGGGCGACACCATGTTGATCTCGAATGGAAAGGTAGTACCTGCGGCAGGAGGCATGACGCTCTTCCTGAATATGGCACATGAGTCGGTGAGTTCAAACCATGAGAACCGGTCATTGCCATGGTCGCGTATTATGCAGATGTCGGACTGCAAGTTTCTGACCGGCGACGGCATCAGACACTCTTCCGGGCCATTCCCTCGCTTGCAGAAAGAGTAAAGGTATTCAAGATTGCGGTTAAAAACGGCGAAGTGACAGTCGGAGTTTTAGTAGTTGTCCTGCAGTAAAAGATATTTTCCGCAGGTGAAAAGGCCTCCGGGCTTCAGGATGGCTCCCATAGGCTTCTCATGGCAGGTGAGATCGACGCTGGCGGGGAAATCCGGGGCGGAAGGCTGACTGGCCCCGTTGCATCCGGTCAGCAACAGGGCGCCCCCGCATATTGCCGCGAGGCGCTTGACGAACGGGGTGATTCTTAACGAAATCATGGCTGGAGGGTATTAGAAAATGTGACAGACTGATGCCGGAGGCTCAGGTGATGTCCGACGTCGCAAAGTTAAAAAAAAATCGCTGAGATCCTAATATATTTTTTAACCATTTGTCAGCGCCTGAAAATAGAGGGTATGCTTTATAGAGCGAGGCGTCGCCGAATGGGGCCGGTATGCTCTGGACGGAGATATTCTTATTGAAATTTTTTGTAATTTTGCCGTGCTATATCATCACTTATGAAAGTCTACACTTTCTCACCCGGAGGAATCCATCCACCTCAGCAAAAAAATACAGCCGGAACTCCTGTCATACCGGTGTCTACGCCTGATACAATTGTTTTGCCGCTCTACCAGCATATAGGTCGGATGGCGGAGCCTGTCGTGTCGAAGGGCGAAAGGGTCGGAGCGGGCCAGCTGATAGCGAGGGAAGCCGACGGCGTATCGGCCGCGATACATACTCCATTGGCAGGAACGGTTGCGGAAATCGGAATGAAGCGCAATTACAGCGGCATCCCGGTCAGATCCGTGACGATTCGCGTCGAGGAGGGACAGCCGGTGGAAGATGCCAGTATGCCCCTGGCGGATATAGAGCAGGCGACTCCGGCGCAGATCGTTGCGGCCGCATCTGCCGCAGGCCTCGTTGGACTTGGAGGTGCGGCGTTTCCCACTGCTTTCAAGATTCACGTGCCGGAGGATAGTGCGATAGATACTGTGGTGATCAACGGAGCCGAATGCGAACCCGTGCTTACGTGCGATGACGCGCTTATGTGCGGCCATCCCGGCGAGGTAGTGGCAGGTGCGCGGCTCGTAGTGAAGGCGACCGGTGCGAAAAGGGCCATTATCGGAGTGGAGGACAATAAGCTGGAGGCAATAGCGCGTCTGCGCGAGGCTGCCGCGCCATATGCCGGAATTGTGAGTGTCGCTGCGCTCAAGGCCAAGTATCCGCAGGGCGGAGAGCGGCAGCTCGTACAGGCTCTGACCGGCCGCATCATTGCTCCCGGCAAACTGCCTCTGAGCGTCGGTGTGGTGGTGCAGAATGTGGCCACGGCGCGCGCACTTTATCGGGCGGTGGCTTTCGGCGAACCGCTGACAAAGCGTATAGTGACGGTGGCCGGAGCGGGCATAGCGCGTCCGGCCGACTATCTGGTGCCTGTCGGAATGTCTATTTCCGCCCTGTTGCAGCAGGCAGGAGCCGATATGGAACGCATCGACAAGCTCGTTGCGGGCGGCCCTATGATGGGGCATGCCGTAGAGACGGTCGACGCTCCGGTGACCAAAGCCTTGTCGGCAGTAGTGGCGTTCTCGGGTCGGGAGGCCTACAGACGGCCGATGGATCCGTGCGTGAGGTGCGGGCGGTGTGTGGATGTGTGTCCGAATGCTCTCGAGCCGTATCTGATAGCGACATGTGGCAAGCTCGGAATGGTGGATGATGCCGCTCAGGCCGGAGCGATGATGTGCATGGAGTGCGGATCGTGCAGCTATGTGTGTCCTTCGTCGCGCCCTATTACCGATATGATACGTGTGGCCAAATATCTGATAAGAAAATCACGCAAATGAAGACTCTTGTAATATCCCAGGCGCCTCATATACATTCGCTGAATACCACGGCGGGAGCCATGCGTCATGTGGTGATCGCGTTGTCGCCGGCTTTGGCAGTCGGGCTCTGGTGGTTCGGCGTGTCGGCTGCTGTTGTTGTAGCGAGTGCCGCATTGTCGTGCCTGGCGTTCGAGTGGGCGATATCACGGTTCATGATGGGCCGAAAGGTGAGATTCTTTGCCTGGGCGCCCCTTGTCACCGGACTGCTTCTCGGTATGAATCTACCGGCCGGATTACCGGTCTGGACAGTGGTGATAGGTTCGCTGATAGCCATAGGCATCGGAAAGATGGCGTTCGGCGGTCTCGGATGCAATATATTTAATCCGGCGCTTGTAGGGCGTGTGTTTCTGTTGCTGTCGTTCCCGGCGCTGATGACCTCGTGGCCTCTGGCTGACGAGGGGCGTCTGTCGCTTGCCGATGCCGCTACCGGAGCCACGCCGCTCATGCTTGCAAAGCAGGGGATGGTGCCGGACCGGACAATGATACTCGATGAGCTTGCCGGCAGTGTGGGAGGTTCGCTCGGCGAGGTAGGAGCCATAGCCATCATGATCGGGCTGGCCTATCTATTGGTTGTAAGGGTTGTTACGTGGCATATTCCTGTTGCGGTCATTCTCTCCGTAGGTGTCATGTCATGGCTGACCGGAGGCAATCCGCTGTTCGACGTCGTGTCGGGCGGCGTGCTGCTCGGGGCTGTGTTTATGGCCACAGACTATGTCACTTCGCCGATGACGCGTCGAGGGCAGCTGATATATGGCCTGATGATAGGTGTCATCACTATAATTATACGCCGGTGGGGAGTATATCCCGAAGGGGTGTCGTTCGCCATACTTGTAATGAACGGTGTTACTCCGCTGATAAACCGCTATGTAAAGCCTCGCCGACAGGTGGAAAGGAGGTGCGCATGACCCGCAAGGATTCACTGTGGCGCATGATCGCCGTGCTTGGACTGACGGCGCTTCTGTCGGGTGCGCTACTTGGATTTTTCTACGATCTTACTGCCGATCCGATAGCTAAGGCATCGGCCCGCCAGCTGTCGGAATCGCTCGCCGAGCTTATGCCTCCGTTTTCAAACGATCCGCTTGCCGACGCGAAACGCATTGCGGTAGAAGGTGATACTCTTACGCTTTATCCATGCATCGGGGAGGGGAGTCTTGTCGGAGCGGCGATAGAGAGCGTGAGTCACAACGGTTTCGGTGGCGACATCCGTCTGCTCGTGTGTTTCTCGGCCGACGGTGGTGTTACCGGATTCCGTGTGATGAGCCATGCGGAGACCCCGGGCCTCGGGGCAAAGATGGGCGACTGGTTCGGCGCCGAACCACGACGCGCAGCGATCCTCGGCCGTCATGAGGAGCCACTGAGTGTCAAGGCCGACGGAGGTCAGGTCGATGCCATTACTGGCGCCACGATCACATCGCGGGCATTTCTTGAGGCTGTCAGTCGTGCTTCGGAAGCATTTAATACGTATTACAATGAGCAAGCTGAAGATCGTCATTAACGGCCTGATCACCGAGAACCCGACATTCGTGTTGCTTCTCGGCATGTGTCCTACGCTCGGCACTACAGCCACGGCTATTACCGGTATGAGCATGGGACTGGCCACAATGTGCGTGCTGATATGTTCCAACTGTGCGGTCTCGGCCATAAAGAGCGTCGTGCCGTCGAAAGTGCGCATTCCGGTATATATTGTGGTCATCGCGACTTTCGTCACCATCCTGCAGATGCTGATGAAGGCTTATCTGCCTGCGCTTGATGCCGCTTTGGGCATATTCATACCGCTGATAGTGGTCAATTGCATCCTGCTCGGGCGCGCCGAGGCGTTCGCGTCACGCCATTCGGTCGTCGACTCCATGCTCGACGGACTCGGCATAGGTCTCGGTTTCACTGCGGCGCTGACGCTTCTCGGTGTCATCCGCGAATTTCTCGGGGCCGGCACGGTGTTCGGCCTCCGGCTCTATTCCGATGAGTTTGCATCGCTTGTGTTTATTCTCGCGCCAGGGGCGTTTATCGTTCTCGGGCTCATGATAGCATTGTTCAACCGTATCCGTAAGAAATGCTGACATACATATCCATAATAATTACGGCGATATTTGTCAACAATATCGTTTTCGCGCAGTTTCTCGGAATCTGTCCTTTTATCGGCGTTTCGCGCAAGATCTCTTCAGCCGCAGGAATGGGCCTTGCGGTGACTTTCGTGATGGCTATATCCACCAGCGCTACGTGGCTCCTCCAGACATATGTACTCCATCCCCTGGGGTTGGATTATATGCAGACGATCGCGTTCATCCTTGTGATAGCTGCGCTTGTGCAGATGCTTGAGATAATATTGCGCAAGATCCATCCTGTGCTTTACGCAGCGCTCGGAGTGTATCTTCCGCTTATCACCACCAACTGCGCGGTGCTCGGAGTGGCTCTTATGACGGTGCAGAAGGGGATGCCGTTCATGCAGAGTCTTGTCTATGCCATAGCCACTGCGCTCGGATTCCTGCTGGCACTGGTGCTTTTTGCCGGGATACGTCAGCAGCTCGAACTGGTGGATGTCCCGCGTCCGATGAAGGGCGTCCCGATAGCTCTGATATGTGCCGGGCTTCTCGCTATGGCATTTATGGGATTTTCGGGCATAAAAATCTGATGAATATAATTGGCAGTTGTATAGGCGTTTATGGACAGATCGGTAATTTTCGGGGATTTTTTTTGATAAAATAATCATGAAATTATTTGGTGGGTAAGCAAAAAGTGTCTACCTTTGCACTCGCTTTTGAGAAGCAAGCCATGCGGCGGAGGCCGCGGGTCTCGGAAGCGGGAAAGAGGCGATGCTGAAAGGCGCGCCGAAAACCAAAAAGAATGTTAAAGATTTGCAGGTTTCAAAAATTGGTTGTAACTTTGCAAAACATTTCCGCCGAGTTTCGGACGGACATTCAGAATAGAGCACATTGAAATAATTGCAATAGACGAAGTAGTACAAGAGAACAAGGGCCGCGGACCAGGCGCGAGCCGGTCCACGGATGAAGTCTCTGTCAAATTCGACCAGCGTTTAGATTCAAGATTGTCGGCCGGGAAGCAATGACGCTCCGAGGCTGTCGGTATCCGGAAAGATCTTTTTAAGTGACGGTCCATGCGGCTTTGGCACAAGAAAAAAAGAGAACAAAGATAACAACAGCGGAGAGTTTGATCCTGGCTCAGGATGAACGCTAGCGACAGGCTTAACACATGCAAGT
>CALHWU010000001.1 GCA_938039795.1 uncultured Muribaculaceae bacterium | reverse complement strand
GAATGTGCTCGAAGCATGCGGCATCGACTCCAAAGAATACAGCGGCTTCGCCCTCGGAATGGGCATAGAGCGCATCACCAACCTGAAATATCAGGTGAAGGATCTGCGCATGTTCTCTGAAAACGACCGCCGCTTCCTCGAAGAATTCACTTCAGCCCATTGAGATGACCCTTCCGGCTCTTGTGACCGAAGGCCTGTGTGTGGCCGCCGGAGGAGCGATCGGATCGCTTGGCCGGTGGGGACTGCTCGCTACCGGATGGTTTGACAGTGGCCGCATCTGGCATACCGTCACAGTAAACCTTATCGGATCCTTCGCCATCGGTCTCCTATGGCAGATCACCTCCGCATCCGGCACACCGCGCCACCTGCAGCCGTTTCTGTTCACCGGCATACTGGGAGGATTCACCACATTCTCCACCCTGGCTCTTGACGCCACGCGTCTGCTCTCGGCCGGCGACTCACTGCGCGCGGCCATCTACCTTGCCGTATCGCTGGCCGGAGGAGTGGCCGGATGTTTTCTCGGCATATGGGCCGCTAAATCCGCTATGGCATGACTACACGACAACGCTACGAAGGCATCATAGGATGGTTCAGAGACGAGATGCCGGAGCCCAAAACAGAGCTGCACTATAAGTCGCCCTTCCAGTTGCTTGTGGCCGTAATACTCTCGGCCCAATGCACCGACAAACGGGTCAACATAATCACGCCGCCGCTTTTTGAAGCTTTTCCTACGCCCGAATCCATGGCTGCCGCGACGGAGGATGCTCTTTTTCCATACATTAAATCGGTTTCATATCCCAACAACAAGACACGGTCGCTGATCGGCATGGCTCGCCGGCTCACCGAAGAATTCGGAGGGGAAGTCCCCTCCGACATCGACAGCCTGCTGTCACTGCCGGGCGTGGGGCGCAAGACGGCCAACGTCATATTATCCGTGGTTTTCGGCAAATCGGCAATGGCAGTGGACACCCATGTATTCAGAGTGAGCGAGCGCATCGGACTTACCACCGGAAGCAAATCACCCCTTACTACCGAGCAGGCTCTCGTCAGCAATATCCCTTCAGATCTGATCGGAAAAGCCCATCACTGGCTGATACTCCACGGACGGTATGTATGCAAGGCCCGCCGCCCTCTCTGTCTGGAGTGCGGCATCAGGGAATGGTGCCGCTACTGGTCAAAAAATTCCGAGGAATGAAGATCCGTCCGGGACGAAAGACCACGCTGCAGTTTGTCCGCTACGCCGTGACAGGCGTCATCAACACACTGCTGACACTGCTCGTGATATACTTCACCAAAGGCATTCTGGGAATCAACCCATGGATCGCGAACGCTCTCGGCTACGGAGCCGGATTTGTCAACTCATTTGTGTGGAACAAATTCTGGGTGTTCCGCTCCCACAGCGGAGTGATGAGCGAGGCCCTGAGATTCTGCCTCTGCTTCGCAGCATGCTATCTTCTCCAGTTTTTTGTCACCTGGATCATTACCGACCACAGCGCGCTGGGAGACATGGAATTCATAATATGGCGCATTGCTTTCACCGGCTACGGACTTGCGACACTCATAGGCATGTGCGTATATACTCTCGCCAACTTCATCCTCAACAGAGCGTTCACGTTCAAAACCAACCATAATCGTTAGGCGTTAGAGCATATATCGGGAGGAATATCCGCCTCCGCTTTATCTGCTCTACCGACGATGCAAGCCAAATCATCATCCCGGTTCACCGGATGGGTCAAATCCCGCATCAGCCCCATTCCGCTGATCTTCATCCTGGCCTTTATCACAGGCCTGGCGGCGGGGACATGCGCATGGATGCTCAAACTGTCGATAAGCCATCTTTCAAGGTGGCTGACGAAAGGGTTGGGCGACGCGTGGCCCGACTGGATGCTGGCCGTGCTCCCTGTGAGCGGCATAATGCTGACCGGCATATTTGTCAGATACATATTGCGCCACGACATAACCCACGGTGTTAGCCGTATCATAGCGCGTCTGCGCAAGCGGGAATACACCATGCGGCCATCGTCGATATGGAGTCCGATGGCAGCGAGCACGCTGACTCTCGGCTTTGGCGGATCAGCGGGAGCGGAGGGTCCCATAGCATATGTGGGCGCAGGCATCGGAAGCAACCTTGCCCGGCTTTTCGGCCTGACTCCACGTGAAATGAAGATACTGCTCGGCTGCGGAGCTGCTGCAGGCATCGCAGGCATATTCAAGTCGCCGATAGGAGGATTCCTGTTCACACTGGAGGTATTGCGGATGGAGCTTACTACAGTGCCGGTGATAGGCGTGCTGACGGCCACAATCACAGCTGCCACCACCACCTACGTTCTTTCGGGGTGTACCCCGGATATCATCTACGCGTCATCCTCCGGATTTGATCCGGCGACGACCGGATGGTTTCTCGTCCTCGGAGTGTTCATCGGTCTATATTCAATATATTATTCGGCCATGATGAGAAGGATGCGCGCAGTATACGATTCAATAAGCAATCCCTGGCTGCGCAATCTCACCGGCGGCATTATACTCGCGGCAGCCCTTGTGGCGTTTCCGGCGTTGTATGGCGAAGGCTACGGAGTGGTGACATCCCTGCTTGCCGGCGACACGTCGCCACTGCTAAAAGGGAGCGTACTCGAATCGGTCGATGCATCCTGGGCAGTTACTGCTGCCGCTTTTCTCATTATCATGGTAAAGACCTTTGCCACCTCGGCATCGAATTGTTCGGGCGGAGTGGCCGGTGATTTCGCTCCTACATTATTCGCCGGAGCCGTCGGCGGGATACTTTTCGCCAATATCGCGAAAGCATGGCTGGGAGCCGATCTGCCGATGGAGCAGATGGCCTACGCAGGGATGGCAGGGATGATGGCGGGAGCCGTTCGCGCTCCCCTGATGGCACTGTTTCTCACCGTAGAGATGACTGGGCATTACGACTTCTTCCTGCCGCTGCTTATTGTATCTGCCGTAAGTTTCGGAGTGGTGCGTCTGCGCGACATGCGGCCGTTCGCCCTCTCCTGATGCATGTCAGGAATGAGGCTGTTCGTGAGATATCACGTATTGCTTCACACGCTGGAACAGTTGGGTCGCGAACACGAATTGATTCAGAGCCTCGTTGCTCGTGCGGTAGATCTCGTTCATATTGCCCACCCACTCACGATGTCCTTTGTTGATGAACACGATATTCTCGCCTATGCCGAGCACGGAGTTCATATCGTGGGTATTGATTATCGTGGTGATATTGTATTCATGGGTGATGTCGCTGAGGAGTTCGTCGATAAGTATCGAGGTCTTGGGGTCGAGGCCTGAATTGGGCTCGTCGCAGAAAAGGTAGCGCGGATTCAGGGCGATGGCACGGGCGATGGCCACACGTTTCTGCATGCCGCCCGATATCTCCGAGGGAAACTTCGAGTCGGCTCCCTTGAGGTTCACGCGGTCGAGACAGAAATGAGCGCGTTCGAGCTGCTCTTCGCGGCTCATGGTGGTGAACATCATCAGCGGGAAGAGCACATTGCCGAGCACCGTCTCCGAATCAAACAGCGCCGATCCCTGGAACAGCATGCCTATCTCCTTGCGCAGCTCCTTGACCTGATCGTGCGACATACGCATCACGTCGCGGCCGTCATAAAGTATCTCTCCCTGCTCGGGCTGCAGAAGGCCGACGATCGACTTTATCAGCACTGTCTTGCCTGATCCGCTCTGACCGATGATCAGATTGGTCTTACCGGTCTCGAACACACAGCTCACGTCATGGAGCACCGTCTTATCGTCAAACGACTTGGTGACGTTCTTTACTTCGATCATTGCAACAGGAGTTTGGTGAGAACCACATCGAGCAGCAGTATCAGTATGCTGCTGGTCACTACAGCATTGGTGCTTGCCTTGCCGACCTCAAGCGCGCCGCCTTTGACGTAATATCCGAAATACGACGACACAGAGGCTATCACATAGGCGAAAAACAGCGACTTGATGAAACCGTACCACACATACCATTCCTGAAACAGAGCCTGGATACCGTAGACGTAGCGGCTCACTGTGATTATGTCGGTAAAAAGCGCCACGGCGAAACCGCCGAACAGCGAAGTGGCGATACAGAATGCAACGAGCACAGGCATGAACAGCACGAACCCGACGACCTTCGGCAACACGAGGAAATTGGCCGAATTGACCCCCATGATGTCAAGTGCGTCGATCTGCTCGGTCACTTTCATAGTGCCGATCTCCGAAGCGATATTCGATCCGACCTTGCCGGCAAGTATAAGGCACAGGATGGAGTTGGAAAACTCAAGCAGCACGATATCGCGCGTGGCCAATCCGACTGAATAGGCCGGAATCAGCGGCGATGATATGTTGAGCTGCATCTGTATGGCTATCACGGCGCCGATGAAAATAGAGATGATCATCACCAGCGGTATTGAATCGACTCCGAGCTTGGATATCTCGAAGACCGTGCGGCTGCCCATCACACGCCATTTGTCGGGCACTGCAAACACACGGCTCATGAATACCCAGTAGCGGCCGAATGAAGTCAGCGATTTGGTCAGTAGCATACTATGTATCTGTTTGGTTGCATGCGTAAATTTCTGCAAAGTTAACCATTTTTTCTCACCCCGCCCCCAAAGTCAGGCACATTCACCCAATTTCAATGCAATTTTAACCAACCGAAAGCTTCCGGCCCATGCTATTATTTGTAATCGGTATAAATAATTATTGCCGTTTTCTTTGAGATTACACTTAAAATTGCCAATTTTGCACCCGAAACTCCGACAGAATATGAGATTAGACGAACTTCAGACCGGACAAAAAGCGAGAATCGTGAAGATCCTCGGCCACGGAGCGTTCAGAAAACGCCTGATAGAGATGGGTTTCGTAAAGGGACACGAGATCGACGTGTTGCTTCACGCCCCCCTGAAAGATCCCATAAAATACAGCATCATGGGATATGAGATATCACTCCGGCGCGCAGAAGCGCATCTCGTAGAAGTCGCCCCCCTCGGTGAAGAAGCCGCTCACGACTCCGACAGCGGATTCTCCGTCGTGGGGCGCCCGCACTCCGACCATACCATCAATGTAGCTCTTGTCGGCAACCCCAACTGCGGCAAGACATCGCTTTTCAACGTTGCCTCTGGAGCCCGCGAACATGTCGGAAACTATTCGGGAGTGACAGTCGACGCCAAAGCGGGCCATTTCGACTACCACGGATATCGTTTCAAGATCGTGGATCTGCCCGGCACTTACTCTCTGGCATCCTACTCGCCCGAGGAACTCTACGTGCGCAAGTATCTGCGTGAGGAGACACCCGACGTCATCATCAATGTCGTGGTCGCATCCAATCTTGAGCGCAATCTTTACCTGACGACCGAACTGATCGACATGGATCGATCCATGGTGATAGCCCTGAACATGTATGACGAACTTGAGAAGAAAGGCGACAAGCTCGACTACAAGCTGCTTGGCAAAATGATAGGTGTGCCTGTGGTGCCCACTGTCAGCAAGACGGGCCAGGGCCTCGACGAGCTCTTCGACACCGTGATCAACGTATATGAGGGGCGCGACAAAGCCGTAAGGCATGTCCATGTCAACCTCGGCGAAGATATCGAACGCGGTGTCACCACCGTCAAGGACGCTATCAAGGCCGATCCCGACGTAAGTCCGCGCTTCTCTCCGCGTTTCATAGCCATCAAGCTTCTCGAAGACGACGCGGAGGTGACCAGGCTTGTGGAGAGTTTGCCAGGGTCAGCGCCAATACTGGAGGCCACCAGAGCCGAACAGCAGCGCATCGAACTCATGCGCAAGGACGACGCAGCCTCCGCCATAGCCGATGCTAAATACGGCTTCATTGCAGGAGCGCTCGCCGAGACGCTCGTCAAAGGGGATCAGGATCAGAACAATGCCACAAACATAATCGATGCGTTTGTCACCAACAAGCTTTTCGGATTCCCGATATTCCTGATGATCATGTTCGCCATCTTCTGGGCTACATTCGAGATAGGAGCATATCCGATGGACTGGATAGAGTGGCTTGTCGAAAAAGTAGCCCAGGGCGTACAGCACATCATGCCCGACGGTGCGCTCAAAGACCTCATAGCCGACGGCATAATCGGAGGTGTAGGCGGGGTAATAGTGTTCCTTCCCAACATCCTCATACTCTATTTCTGCATATCCTTCATGGAGGATTCCGGATATATGGCGCGGGCGGCGTTCATCATGGACAAGCTTATGCACCGCATAGGCCTTCACGGCAAATCGTTCATCCCGCTCATAATGGGATTCGGATGCACAGTGCCGGCCATAATGTCGAGCCGTGCCATTGAAAGCCGCACAAGCCGACTGATCACAATACTGATCAATCCGTTCATGTCGTGTTCGGCAAGGCTCCCGGTCTACGTGCTGCTGGTTGGAACATTCTTCGAGCGGCACGCGGCGCTCGTCATTCTCGGCCTTTACTGCCTCGGCGTGGCCGTGGCCATGGTGACGGCACGACTGCTGCGTCGTTTCAGGTTCAAGACCGACGTGACGCCGTTCGTGATGGAGCTACCCCCCTACCGCATCCCGACACTGAAAGCCTCGCTGCGCCACACATGGGGCAAAGGACAGCAATATCTGAAGAAAATGGGAGGAGTGATCCTCGTGGCGAGCATTATCGTCTGGGCGCTCAACTATTTTCCGCTCCACAACGAGCAGTCGACAGCCATTAACACCGACGGCACCCCTGTATTGGCATCAACTGACGACTCCCGGATCGACATACACCGCGACTCATATCTTGAGATGGCCGGCAAACTTGTCAATCCGATAATGGAACCACTCGGCTTCCACTGGCGCGCTTCAGTAGCGGCACTGGCCGGCATACCGGCCAAGGAGATCGTAGTGTCGACACTCGGTGTGCTATACACGGGCGACGAAGAGGCCGACGATGCGTCGCTGTCGGCACGCCTGACAGCAGTCAACCCCTCGACCGGAACAGCCGACTTCTCCGCCGCATCGGCGTTGAGCTTCATGATATTCATACTGCTCTACTGCCCCTGCATAGCCACGGTGACAGCCATCGTCAAGGAAACGCATTCGTGGAAATACGGCGCATTTTCGGTGGTCTACAACACCCTCGTGGCATGGCTCGTGGCGTTTGTGGCCTATCAGATCGCCCTCCCCTTCTGCTGAGCCCCACCCGGCAAAACCGACAAATCAGCTACAGAATATATGATACCGACCATTTTTAATATTCTTTCAAGCTATTACAATAAAATAAAACGTACCTTTGCATCTCATAATACTGCGCGTTAATTATGGGACTAAACGCAATATCATTGTTTTCAGGCGCAATGGGGCTTGATCTCGGAGTTGAACAAGCCGGCTTCAACATCAAGGTCTGCTGCGAACTTGACAAATACGCCTGCGACACCATCCGAAACAACACCGATATACCGGTCTTGGAAGGAGATATCACAAAAGTGACCTCCGAACAGATCTTAACAACGGCTGGATTGAGCGCCAAAGAGGTAGACTTGATCGTAGGAGGCCCCCCTTGTCAGGCTTTTTCCAGCGCAGGAAGACAACGTGGCCTCGCAGACTTTAGAGGAAATGTCATCATTCAATATCTTCGCATTGTATCCGAAATCAAACCCAAGTTTTTCATTTTAGAAAATGTCAGGGGATTGTTGTCCGCGAAACTCAACATCGTTCCGGATGGCTTTGAACATTATTCACATTTAGTTGATAAAAATGGGAGTGTGCTTTTTTTCCTCTCCGAAAAGTTCAAAGAATTAGGCTACACTATCAGTTTTGCATTATTTAATGCTGCTAATTATGGAGTGCCTCAAATAAGAGAACGAATGATCATATTCGGACATTTGGGGAAAGAGCGCATTCCGTTACCTTCACCCTCACATAACGAAAAAGGAGATAACGGATTGGCTCCTTGGGTCACCTTAAAAAAGGCTTTGGAAGGACTTCCAGAGTGCACCGAGTCGGAGTACATTCCACTTCGAGACAAAACAAAGAAGTATGTCACCTTACTGCGTGCAGGTCAGAACTGGACAGACCTGGAACCACCTGTTGCTCGCGAGGCTATGGGCAAAGCATATGAACTTGCCGGTGGTAAGACCGGCTTTCTACGTAGACTCTCATGGGATCGACCATCCCCAACACTTGTCACGTCTCCAACCATGCCCGCGACCCTGTTATGTCATCCGTCTGAACTAAGACCGCTAAGCATAAAAGAGTATGCTCGGATACAACAGTTCCCCGACACATGGATATTTTCCGGGAAAATTACTGATATTTATAAACAAATTGGAAATGCCGTCCCAGTAGGATTAGGATATATGGCAGCCATGAATATTATTAATTTTATTAATGGCAATTCCCAAAAGGACGATTCCAAAACATCATTCTCCCGTTATAAAGGAACGACCGACAAGGAATTTTTCGCCGGATTCAAAAAATATTTAATTCAAGAATCATCGTTATTCGATATATGTCAGCAACTGTAGAAAATCTAATCATTAAAGGATGCAATATATCTTATTGTGGCAATCTTACAGACAACAATAAACGCAAATTCAGGATAATTGCATCACGCTTCTCAACTGTTCAAGCATTCGTTCAGGCATCTATAGAACAGCTGAATGGATTCCGTACTGTAGAAGGAATCCCTTGTTTCCGTCCACTTACCATTAAAGAGACCCAGGCAATTCTGAATCTGCAGGAACTCCTTTCTCCAGAAGATTCCATTCAAGAAAATTTTATCAAGATTCTGACATACAATTTTATCGAGAAGCAAACGGCTATGCTCAACGAAATGAGCATTGAAAAGCTCAACTCCAATCCGCTATTATGTAAAGCCCTGAATTTCAGGAGCGCAGAAGAATTAGTCCGTTACAATGCATACTCTGCAATTTCCAGAAGCATTGTCACTTCTATGGGCTTCTTAATTCAGGATCTCCTCTTATATTCTTCGGAAGAGATATATGACGGTAAGAATGACGCCGAAGGGAAAGATACTAAATTTGATGTGGTGATAGACCGGTTGGATGGTGTCCGTTCATATATAGAGCTCAAAAGTGGCCCAAACGATTTGGATGCCGCACAGGTTAAGCACTATGCGAGAGAAATTGCGGCTGTCGAGAAACACGGTCATAGAGGTTTCATTGGTATCGCATATGGAAAAAAGGATTCTCCTTCTGTCTCTTTCGGACTTTTGGAATCATATCTTCCCGATTGGCTTAACAAGACCTTAATAGGACAAGAACTATGGGATTATGTCACTGAAAATCCTGATTACCATAATATATTATTGACTAAAATAGAAGAGACATCCCAAGCAGTGCTCGGCAACAATAGTATCATAACTGAAATAGAGAATAAGATACATGAGCTAACTATGACATTCATTTCTCGGTATTCTTCATTGGAAGAGTATTATTCAACTCTTTGGTAAAACAGGTAAAATTGGGGCGACGGCCTACTTTTTGGCATGAAAATTGTTTTAATGAGTGTAAGTGACTAAATTTGCACTCTCTGAACTCATAACAACAGAACAACTGACAAAAATGACCGAAAAGGCTGACATCGTCGCACTCATCACCGAAGGCATTCACGACAAGAAAGGACGTCGGGTGTCACTCATCGACCTCAGCGGCATAGAAAGCGCCGCAGCCAGCAACTTCATAATCTGCGAAGGCACCTCCACCATGCAGGTGGCGGCCATTGCCGACAACATCCGGGAACATCTGCAGGAAACGGCAGGAATAAAACCATATAATTACGACGGATACCAGAACGCGCAATGGATAGTGATTGATTACGGCGACACTCTCGTCCATGTATTCATCCGCGAAATGCGCGAGCGCTATAATCTTGAGGAGCTCTGGAGCGACGCGCCGGTCACTGAGATACCCGACCTCGACTGAGCCCCCCAGCCACGATATCAAAAGAAATGGAACAGCCCAAGAAAAACAAACCGGCAATACGTTTCAGCATGTACTGGATGTATGCCATAGTGATCATATTTCTCGCAGGCATATTGTATTTCGACGACAACTCGATGACCAAATCGGTGTCGTACACCAAATTCGAGCAGTATGTCCACGACCGCGGCGTAAGCCGTATCACCGTATTCTCCAACAAAGGGGAAGTGGAAGGCACCCTGACCGACTCGCTCGCAAAAGTGGTGTTCGGCTCCAACTTCAAGCCCGACGCCGGCGTAAGCGCCCGCATCGTGGCCGAATCGCCTTCGGCCGACAAGATGCAGGACAAGATCGACCAATGGCGCGAGGAGGGCGTTTTTGCCGGAGATGTAAAGTATGAGAAGGGAAGCGATTTCGGCCCCATGCTCTGGACATTCGGACCGGTAGTGCTTCTAATCGTGTTCTGGTTCGTGATGATGCGCCGCATGTCGGGACGCGACAGCGCGGGCGGTGGAGTGTTCAGCGTCGGCAAATCAAAAGCCAAGATATTCGACAAGGACGGTCCGATCCACGTGACGTTCAAGGATGTGGCCGGACTGTCGGAAGCCAAGACCGAGATCGAGGAGATCGTCGAATTCCTGAAAAATCCGCAGCGCTATACCAATCTTGGGGGTAAAATACCCAAGGGAGCGCTGCTCGTAGGCCCTCCGGGCACAGGCAAGACTCTGCTTGCCAAGGCCGTGGCAGGCGAGGCCAACGTGCCATTCTTCTCCATGTCGGGATCCGACTTCGTGGAGATGTTTGTAGGCGTGGGTGCTTCGCGTGTGCGCGATCTGTTCCGCCAGGCCAAGGAGAAGGCCCCCTGCATAGTATTCATCGACGAGATCGACGCCGTGGGCCGCGCACGCGGACGCAATCCCAACATGGGCTCCAACGACGAGCGCGAGAACACTCTCAACCAGCTTCTGACCGAGATGGACGGCTTCGGCACCAACTCCGGAGTGATCATACTGGCTGCCACCAACCGCGCCGACATCCTCGACAAGGCCCTGCTGCGCGCCGGACGCTTCGACCGCCAGATCTACGTGGATCTGCCCGACCTGAACGACCGTGTGGCGATATTCAACGTGCATCTGCGCAAGATAAAGACCGACGAGACGGTCGACGTGGATCTTCTCGCCCGCCAGACTCCGGGATTCTCCGGCGCTGACATAGCCAACGTCTGCAACGAGGCGGCCCTTATCGCCGCGCGCCACAACAAGCAGAGCGTCGGACGGCAGGACTTCATCGACGCCGTCGACCGCATCATCGGCGGCCTGGAGAAACGCTCCAAGATCACCACCGATGAGGAGAAGCGCTCCATAGCCGTGCATGAGGCAGGACATGCCACCGTATCGTGGCATCTGCGCTATGCCAATCCGCTGATCAAGGTGACGATCGTGCCGCGCGGCAAAGCGCTCGGAGCCGCTTGGTATCTCCCCGAAGAGCGGCAGATCACCCCTACGCAGGCCATACTCGACGAAATGTGCTCCACGCTTGGCGGAAGAGCGGCCGAAGAGCTGTTTATCGGACACATCTCCACCGGTGCTGCCAACGATCTTGAGCGCGTCACCAAGCAGGCCTATGCCATGGTGGCATATTACGGCATGAGCGAAAAGCTCCCCAACCTCTGCTACTACGACTCCACAGGACAGGACTACGGATTCTCGAAACCCTATAGCGACGAGCGCGCACAGCTTATCGACCAGGAGGTGTCGCGCATCATCAACGAGCAGTATGAGCGGGCGAAGGAGATACTGCGCCAGCATGCCGAGGGACATGGGAAGCTCGCCGACACGCTTATCAGCCGCGAGGTGATATTCACCGAAGATGTTGAGAAGATATTCGGCAAGCGTCAGTGGACATCGCGCACCGACGAGATACTCGCCGCCAACCAGACCGGCGACACAGCCCATGGCGACAGTACGCCGTCAGACGACAATTCCGGCGACGACAAAGTGCCAGCCGACACAGCTCCTTCTATGCCGGAAAGCTCAGATGGCGACGACGGCGATACCCATCCCACCCCGCCACCTTTCAAGGGGCTCGGCAACTGATGACTGATCTGAAGAAACTCTCCTGCAGGAATATCTGTGACAATATAAAACCGACCGACAAACGTCGATGAAACATCGATGCCGACATCACCTTCTACGTGCTTCAGGCATGGCCATTGCAATTATGGCCATGTTTGTAGCGTCTCCGTCGGTGACTGCTTCAGCCTCGCGTGCTGAAAGCGGGGATACAATAACACAGGACTTCAGAGTCGACTCGCTGCCTCTCTTCAACCGCATGCCACCAAAAGTAAGAGACTACTTCAACGGTTTCATGGCCGGCAGCGTAGACCGCACTCACGAAAAGCGGGTCGATCTCAGTTTCGGCATCTCCCCGAGCTACACCCGCGAGGCCTCGTTCGGCCTCGGCGCCCTGTGCACGGGGCTGTACCGCGTGGACCGCACCGACAGCATCGGCATCCCCTCCGACTTCTTCGCCTGCTTCAATGCTTCGCTCAACGGGTTCTTCGTTTTCACATTCAAGGGCAACAACATTTTTCCGGGCAACCGGCTCCGTCTCGGCTATAAGTTCGAGGCCTACCGCAAGCGTCTCGACTTCTGGGGCATCAACTCCGAGGAGACTGCCGTCAATCCACAGTCGAAATATGACCGCCGTCAGATCGACCTGCGCACCGAACTGGTATATAAACTGACCCATAATCTGCATGCAGGCCTTCACACCAATTTCGACTATACCGATGCCCGGCGCATGCAGAATCCTGAATACCTGCTCGGCGGACGCCATCAGTATTATGTGACCGGACTCGGAGCGTCGCTCTCGATCGACTCACGCAACAGCATCCTCATGCCCACACGGGGCGTGCATCTGAGCTATACCTACATGTTCTATCCCCGCCTGATGGGGAGCGCGCCATCCTCGTTTCAGAGCCACCTGATCATCGGCAACGCCTACGTGGGTCTATGGCGCGACGCCACGCTGGCATTTGACCTCTATGCCAAATTCAACAGCTCACATACGCCGTGGAGCATGCGCGAGATGCTTGCCAGCGACGGCATACGCATGCGCGGCTACTACATGGGATCGTATATCGACAACAGCCAGATGTCGCTGCAGATGGAACTGCGGCAGCATATATGGTGGCGCCTGGGCATGACGGCATGGGTAGGTCAGGCGGCCGTATTCTCCTCGTTCCGCAACCTCTCGAAAAAGGATATCCGCCCCGAGTGGCTGCCTAACTGCGGACTCGGGCTGCGCTTCGAGTTCAAGCATGGCGTCAACGCACGCATCGACTATGGCATAGGCCGCCATACCGCCGGCTTCGTGTTTGCCGTCGGCGAGGCATTCTGATCGGCCGCGGGCACGCTGCCCTCAGTCGAGTTTTATCTCCGCATCGGCCATTTCGTCGTAAGCCTCCCAGCCCGGATCGTTCTCCGCCGAAATCTTCAGCGGCAGGAGCGGCAGCGGCGCCAGCACCTCGTTGAGTTTGCGCCCGAATATATGGGTCGACAGAGTATAGAACACCCAGTTGCGTTCCCCTCCACCCGTGAAGATGCCGGTCATTACCGCCACAGGATCGCGGCTGAACTCATCATTTAGCAGATCCGTCACCTGCTCCATAACCTCCGAGTCAGCCTCCGACGGCATCCCGTCGGGCAGCGGCTCATAAGGCCACGTCACCTCCACGCGGATCGAAAAGCGCGGATTTGAGCGGAACCGCTCTATGTCGCGACGCCCCGTCACCATGACGAGCTGGCCGTCCTCACTCTCGGCCGGAGCCGTCCACCATTCACCTGTGTCACTCATATAATTATATCGTTTATCGCGTTTCCTTATTTCAATTATTGCGTAAAATTACACCAAATTCCCCGCCCAAGCAAATCCTCCCGGATCAACAAGCGGATATGCAACCAGAAGCATTTCCTTTGATAAATCCGGACAACAACGCTTTTAACCGGAAACAGGCACGTCTCTTTCATTTAAGACTATTACTGTCCGCTAAACTTTAGGAGGCAATAGAAAGAAAGGGCCGATTCCATTT